>JBGSWY010000131.1:0-6523 GCA_041751715.1 Burkholderiaceae bacterium | reverse complement strand
TCGACCTGGCCGCCGCCGAAGTTGGTGGCGTAAATGCCCTTGCTGACCGATTGCACGATCTCATTCGGGTCCTTGTCGCCGGACAGCATGTAGGTGTTGGTCATGCGTGGCATCGGCAGATGCGCAAACGATTCGCGCCGCCCGTTGCCGGTGACCGGCACCTTCATCAGCCGTGCGTTCAACGAATCCTGGATGTAGCCGCGCAAAATCCCGTCTTCGATCATCACGGTGCGCTGCGTCGGATTGCCTTCATCGTCGACGGAAAGCGAGCCGCGCCGGTTGGCAATCGTGCCGTCGTCGATCACCGTCACGCCTTTCGACGCGACGCGCTGCCCGATCTTGCCGGCAAACGCGCTCGACCCCTTGCGGTTGAAGTCGCCTTCGAGTCCATGCCCGACGGCTTCGTGCAGCAGGATGCCGGGCCAACCCGGGCCGAGCACGACCGGCATGATGCCCGCCGGCGCCGGCTTCGCCACCAGATTCAACAGAGCCTGGTCGACCGCCAGGCGCGCATACTCGGCCAGCTTGTCATCGGTGAAGTAGGCCAGGTCGTGTCGGCCGCCGCCTCCGGAAAATCCCTGCTCGCGTTTGCCGCTGTCTTCCACGATCACGTTCACCGACAGCCGCACCAGCGGCCGCACGTCGGCTGCCAGTACGCCGTCGCTGCGCGCGACCAGCACCACGTCGTAATCCGCGCCGACGCTGGCCATCACCTGCTTGACTCGCGGGTCACGGGCACGTGCGAGTTGTTCGACTTTCTCGAGCATGCGCACCTTCGCGGCGGCATCCAGCGATGCGACCGGATCATCGGCTACATACCGCACGGGCTGCGAGCGCACCGCGACTTTCGACGCCACCTTGACCTTGCCCTGGCCATGCCGTGCGATCGAGCGCGCCGATACCGCCGCCTCGGTCAGCGACTCGAGCGAGATGTCGTCCGAGTACGCAAACGCGGTCTTGTCGCCGATGATCGCGCGCACGCCGACGCCCTGTTCGATATCGAAGCTGCCGCTCTTGACGATGCCTTCTTCCAGTGAAAACGATTCGCTGCGCGAATATTGAAAATACAGATCGGCGTAATCGGTGCGGTGCTCGAAGATCGTGGCGAGCACGCGCTGAAGGTCAGCTTCATCGAGCTGATACGGCTCGAGCAGCAGCAGCTTGGCGGTGGCGAGGCGGTCGATTGCAGGATCGGAGAGTTTCATAGGCACATTGTAGGAGAGTCACCGCAGGGCTCTGTGTTGCAGGGCCGGCAGGGAGGCGCGCGAATCGGCTATTAACTGCGGGTCTATATCGCCGAACACAACCCCGGCGCTATCGGGGCGACTCGCAAGCACCGTGCCCCAGGGGTCGATCAACATCGTATGGCCGAAGGTCGAGCGGCCGTTTTCGTGCTTGCCGCCTTGGGCCGGTGCCAGCACATAGGCCAGATTCTCGATCGCCCGGGCGCGCAGCAGCACTTCCCAGTGCGCGCGCCCGGTGGTCGCGGTAAATGCGGACGGAACCAGGATCAGGTCGGGCCGCGGCAGGGCCCGATACAACTCCGGAAAGCGCAGGTCGTAGCAGACCGATAACCCCACGCGCAATCGCAGCCCATCCCTGGAGGTGAGCTCGAAACTCGCGACGTCGCGTCCGGGCGCGATCGTGCGCGCCTCGTCATAGTCTTCGTTGCCCCTGGTAAACCGGAACAAATGAATTTTGTCGTAGCGCGCAACTCGCTCGCCGGTGGGACCGTAGACCAGCGCGCTGTTCATCACGCGATCAGGCATGGCTGCTCCCCCGGTTGCTTCGCGCCCGCCCCCGGCGGCGGCACGCGCTGAGCTTGGGGCAGCCTGGCGCTCGTAGCTCGGCGGCGCGACCAGAGGCACCGTCCCGCCGACCAGCCATACGCGATGTGCGCGCGCCTGCGCGGCGAGAAAGTCCTGAATCGGCCCATTGCCGTCGACTTCGCGCGCTGCGACCTTGTCGGTATCGCGCTGGCCCATCAGGCAGAAATATTCCGGTAGCGCGATCAACTGCGCACCGCCTTCGGCCGCTTGCGCGATCAGTGCGGATGCGGCCTGCAGATTGTTGTCCACGCGGGTGGTGGAAACCATCTGCACACCGGCAACGCGTACGGTCGATGTCATCTGATCTGCTCGGCTGAGGTTGCGGAGTCTGCCGTGCCTTTGCCGCGCTGCGCGATCACCGGATCTGTCCATGTGCCGCTGATGTCGTATTCGAGCGCAAACGCCTTTGACAACGGGTTGCGCAGTACGTACTGCGCCAGGAATGCGCCGAGGCCGAGGATGGGGTTGGCAACACCGAGAGCGAGCGCGGCGGTGCTTGCGTCGATCTCGGGCAGCACGACCAGATGCAGCCGCTGGGTCTCGTTGCGCAGATCGATCGTGCCCGACATCAGTGCCGCCGCGCTGGTGCCGGCCATGCGAAAGTTGTCGGTCGAAATAACTCCCTGCTTGATTACGGCGTCGGCGCGAATCGACTGATACGCAAAGCCATCCGCAAACTGCCGCCCACCGTCGAACAGCAACGTGCGCGACAACGACTGCAGTGACAACAGGCTCAACAGGCGGGCCGCATTGCCGGTCTCCACTTTCAGGAATCGGCCGCTATCGAGGTTCAATGACAGCTTGCCTGAGAGGGTCGGATAGTCGATGTCGAGTGGCGATCCGAGCCAATCCATATCGCCCTCGAGCGCGCCCTGGCCGGCCGCCATCGCGCCGGGGAAACCCAGACGATCGAGCGTCGCACCTGCATCGCGCGCATCGAGCTTGAAACTCATCGTCATGCGGCGTGCAGCGGTGCTCGAACCGGTGGTCGAGGCGGGCGCCCATTCGCCGCGGGCAGTCAGCTTCATGTCCGCGTTGGCAATGTCTAGGCGTCGAACGCGCCAGGCAGGTGCGCTTGCCGCGCCGACGTCTTGCGCCAGCAGTTCGAGCCGGCCGAGCTTCAGGTCCGCCAGCTCGAACTGTTCGGCCGTGATGTCGAGCGCCGGCAATTGCTTCGGCGGCGAGCGTAGTACTTCGACCACTTCGCTCTTACGGGCCGCAGGAATCGACAGACGCGATAGACGCGCAGTGATCCGCTCCGGCCGCCATGCGACGTGCCCAACGACACCGTCGGAAACGACATTGGCGTCGAAGCCGCCATCGGCGGTGCGCGTAGCGCCCAGCGTGACGTTGCGAAAACTGCGGCCCATGAGCACCAGCTCCTGCGTTCGGACTGCGAACAGGTCGATCGGCAGCTGCAAGCCTGCCGCGACCGGGGCATCTGTCGCGGAGGCGTCGGCCGCCGCATTTCCGGCCAGCAAGGACGACCATGCTTCGAGGTCGAGTCGCGGTACGGTCGCGAGCACCAGTACGCCGCTCTCGGGCAGATTTGCAGCCTCGTTAAGCGCAATCACACCGCGCGCAACGCGATACGTGCCTTGCTCGCGGCGGCGTTCAAGGTGCACCGCGAGCGCGGACCCGGCAGTCACGCGTAGCTCGTCGCTGCCCGCCGTCCGCTCTGTGCGTTCGACGACCAGGGGCATCGCTTCCTGCGCGGTCTTGGACAGCGGTGCAATGCCGTCGATCGCCATGCCCACCAGATCGCTTTCGATTCTCAGCTCGGGGGTCGGCTTGACGGTCACGGTAGCTGTGTAACGGGCACTGCCCTGCGATCGATCGAGCAGTTTTTCCACCGGGCCGAGCGTTATCGCGCGGCGCAATCCGGCCACGGTCGCTATGCCCGTCGCGCCGAACACGATGCCACCATCGGCGCGCGTGCTCGCCTCGATCTTCGCCGGGCCGCCGAGCATCGATGCGCTCAGATTGTTGCTGCGCAGGGCGGCTTCGGTAAAACCGAGCGTGCCATTGACGCGCGCGAGCGGCGGCGCATCGGCCAGCGCGATATCGTTGTTCGCAAAGTGCAGCGCACCCGCAACCGTGGCATCGGTTTCGGCGTCGTGCAGCGGAATACCAAGCCGCAGATCGAGTTTCGCGTTGCCGCTCGCTTCGGCACGGGTGGTCACGCCGCCGATCCAGCGTGCCACCGGGCTGGCGTTCACATAGCGCAGCATGTCGGCCAGCGGGCCCTCGGCCACGCCCTGCACGTCGAGCACTGCATCGCGGCCCAATTGCGAAATGCGCGCCACGGTTGGGGTCAGTCGCACACCATGAACCGCGCCGCGTTCCGCCGTGATCGTCACAGAGTCCCGATCGAATAGCAGTTCGGCATCGATGCCCGACAGCAGCGGCCAGATCTGCGCGCTGCCGTCCGCGCGGTCTCCCTGGGCGGCGGCGGGATACACATCGAGCGTCGCGCCGCTGACGCGCGCAGTCACGCGCAATTCTCCTTCCTGGGCACTATGGAACGGAAAGCGCGCCAGATCTCCTTTCACGCGCAGCACGCCGCCGGTCACGCGACCGGCCACCAGCGCATGTTGCAGCCAGTCGCGCGCATTGCTCCCGGCCACGGTCGGCACATAACGGAAGATGGCCGGAGCGTTGAGGCGCGCAATACGGCCGGTGAGATCGAGCCATCCGGGCCCGTTGCGTTCGTGGTTGCCGGCGCGATAGATCCCCGATGCTTCGAGCTCGAGATCGGCGTTGGCCGTGGCGGCCGATGCGACGTGAATCTCCAGGATGGGACTGGACTTCCACGTCAATGATGCATTGAGCTTCGCCAGCTTCACGCGCGGTTCGGCGAACACGCCGGGAAAGATCAGCACGACGTCCTTCGACGCCAGCTGCATCGAGCCGGCGCCATCAGCGACGTCGATGCTGCCGCTCAGATTCTCGAAACCGGGCAGGCCGATCGCAGGTGTGTCAGTGTGTCGCTCGACCGGCAGCGCCGGCTGCGTTGCCGATTGGGCTGCACTTGCGACTCCTTCAAAATTCGTTCTCAGGCTCAGGGTGGTCGCGTCCACGGTCGGGCCGTGCCAGCTTGCGGACAGGCCGGTCAGCACGCCGTCGATCGCGTGCCTGGTTATCATTTCCCGCAGTTCGCGCGCCAGCGGAATATGTGTCGCGAACCACGCGAGGTCCTGCAGGTCGATGCGACTGGCCTGTACCTGCGTACGCGCAGCGGTGCTGCCCTTGGCGCGAGTGGTGCGCAGTTTGAAGTCGAGCGGCGCCACTGCCTGATTCTCGACGGTCACCAAAGCCAGCCGGTTGGCCTCAAATTCCTGCCCACCGCTTGCACTGTCGCCGCTGTCGTCACCCCAGCGGCGCTGCGAGACGCGGCCCTGCAGCGAGGTAAGCGTAAGCGGCTCGAGATCGTCGGCCAGGGTGACGTTGACGTTCTTCAGGGCCACGTCTGCCACGACACGCGTCAGGCGCGCCTGGTCGAACGTCACCCAACTGCGGACCGCGCCCTGGGCACTTTCGAGCCTCACCGGCGCATCGAAGATGCGCGCAAGTGCCGCCAGATCCGCGAAGTCGAGTGCGCCGAAGACTTCGCCGGCCCAGCGCGTGGTGTCGGACGATCTGGCAAACGGCGAATGACGGAAGCGCGCGCGCACGTCGATCGGGCCGGCAACCGCCGCCGTGGGAGTCGCTTTCAGCCCAAGCATGTGCGAGCCGAACTGATTTTCGAGTCGCAGGTCGACCTGGGTGAGTTCAAAAGCGGTTGCGGCAGAACGTCGCTGATCACTGTAGCGAACGCGCGCATCTCGAATCGTAATTTCGCCTTGCGCCAGAACCCAGTCGAACAGGCCTGGGCCTTCGTCTTTCTGCGCAGGATCGATGACGAAGCCGGCGATGGAGAATCGATCGTCGGCCAGACGCGCCACGTCGAGCTCAGGCGCCTCGATATGCAGCGACGAAAACCGCGGTTGGAGTGCGAGCGCGCTCAGCCATGAAACCGTGCCTTCGACATTCGGTAGGGAAAGGCCGCGCCCGCCCTCGCTGCCGTTGACGCGGACGTCGTGCAGCGCCAGATGCGGGTTGAAGCTACGCCAGGACGCCTCGATGTGCCCGATGGAGACGGGTGTTTTCAGGGCACGAGACACGATCTGCTCGACTCGCGGACGCAATTCGTCGGCGCGCGGCATGACCGCATACCGTACGACCAGCAGCAGCGCGCCAAACAGGAAGAACAATGCGATCAGCGTCCATGCGAGTGCACCCCATGCAACCTGCAACGCGCGCCGTGCGCCGTGCTGCCGAGCGGTTTCAGGGCTGCTCGGTAGCGTGGATTGCGCTGGAATGATTGGCGTTGGCATGGCGAGCGAGCGCGAGCGCATCGCTACGTAGAATGAAGCATCGATGGGAGGGAAGCGGGGTCGAAAGCACGTTATCACAGCGACCCTGTTGCTACGACTGCGTCTACGAGTGAAAGATTCCCCATTTAGCGGCGTGAATGTTGGCTCGGACAACTGGCGCGGACCACGCATCGCGCCGGCCGATCTGCCCACGCTGTCGCACTACGTGCAGCGCGAACTCCAGCGCAATGCGCAGGCCGCAGTGCAGAGTGTCGCGCTCGAGCAATGGGCCGCGGTGCGCTGGACGTCCGTACGAATGCGCGAAGAACTCGACGCGTT
>JBGSWY010000130.1:0-10714 GCA_041751715.1 Burkholderiaceae bacterium | reverse complement strand
CGCCGGCGCGCGCATTCTGCTGTGCGAGTCCGATGCCAGACTGGGCGGGCAGCTCGGCTGGCGCTGCAGCCGCGTGCGTGGCGAAGCGGCCGAAGCCTGGGTGGCCGCGGCAACCGCAAAACTGCGCACTCTGCCCAACGTAGCGATGCTCACGCGCACGACGGCGGTCGGCTATTACGACCACAACCTCGTGACCCTCGTCGAACGCGTCACCGACCATCTGGTCGCGCCGGCTGTGGCGCTGCCGCGCGAGCGGCTGTGGAAGATTCGCGCACGGCAAGTCATCGTGGCGGCCGGTGCCTTCGAGCGCCTGCTGGTCTTTCCCGGCAACGACTTGCCCGGCGTGATGCTGGCTTCGGCAGCGCAGCGATACCTGGGCCAGTTCGCGGTGCAGCCAGGGACGCGCGCGGTCCTGTTCACGAACAACGATTCCGCGTACGCGGCGGCGCGCGCACTTCAGGACAGCGGCACCGAGGTGGCGGCGATCGTCGACGTGCGAGCGGAGAGCGCTGCCAGTTCTGCCGCGCGCGCGCAAGGCATCGCGGTCGAGAACCACGCCGTCATCACGCAGGTCCGCGGCAGGCGCCGCGTGACCGGCGTGCGCATCGGCCGTCTTCGCAAGGGCCGCCTGCACGATGCTGCCGCTGCTGCGATCGACTGCGACTCGCTGCTTGTCTCCGGCGGCTGGGATCCTGCTGTTCATCTTCTCTCGCAGTCGGGAAGCCGGCTCGGCTTTGACCCGGTGCAGCGCTGCTTTTTGCCCACCGAGCCGGCGCAGGCGGTCACTGCAGCGGGGGCAGCGAACGGCGTGTTCGCGGCCGACGATTGCATCGCCGATGGGTCCGCGGCCGGGGTTGCCGCGGCCGCCGCCGCAGACTTTGCGAGCGTCGATAAGCCTCGGCCTGCGCGCGCGCCACTCGAAGTTGTCGCGTTTGCCGAGGTTCCGCTGGATGGCAGGCACAAGGCCTTTGTCGATCTGCAAAGCGACGTCGTGGCGGCCGACCTTCGCCTGGCGGCGCAGGAAGGCTTCGGTGCCGCCGAACACGCGAAGCGCTACACCGCCACCGGCATGGGCATCGACCAGGGCAAGATCAGCAACATTGCCGCGCTTGCCGTGCTGGGTCAGGCGACAGTGCGCAGCGTGCCCGAAGTCGGCACCACGACATTCCGGCCGCCGTTCGTTCCTGTGACGATCGGCACGCTCGCCGGGCGCGAGATCGGTCCGCTGCTCGAGCCGGTACGCGAGACGCCGATCGGCGACTGGCACGAGAAGGCCGGCGCGGTGACGGAGCCGGTGGGACTTTGGCGCCGGCCGAGCCATTACCTTCAGTCCGGCGAACGCACCGACGCCGCAATCGCGCGCGAGTGCCGCGCCGTCCGGGAGCGTGCCGGCATGCTCGACGCCTCGACGCTCGGCAAGATCGAGCTCATCGGACGCGACGCGTTGACGTTGCTGAACCGCGTCTACACCAACGGCTGGGACACCCTCGCGTTCGGGCAGTGTCGCTATGGCGTGATGCTGCGCGAGAACGGCATGGTGTTCGACGACGGCGTATGTGCGCGCCTTGCCGAGCACCATTACCTGATGTCGACGACCTCGGCTGGAGCGCGCGAAGTCGAGCATTGGCTTCTCGAATGGCTGCAGTGCGAATGGCGCGACCTCGCCGTGTTCGTTACGCCGGTGACCGCGCAGTGGGCGACGATTGCCATCGCCGGGCCGCGCGCGCGCGACGTACTCACGTCGTGCGAATCCGACATCGACTTCTCGGGTTCGGTCTTCCCGCACCTGGCCGTGCGCTGCGGTCGCTTTGCGGGCGTGCCAGCGCGCGTGCTCCGTGTCAGCTTCACCGGCGAGCTGTCCTACGAGATCAACGTGCCTGCACGCTTCGGCCGCGCACTGTGGGAACGGCTGCTCGAATGCGGCGCTCCGCACGGCATTGCCCCGGTAGGCCTCGATGCGATCCAGGTGCTGCGCGCCGAAAAAGGCTACATCGCTATCGGTCACGATACGGACGGCAGCGTGACGCCGATCGATCTCGGCATGGACTGGATTGTCAGCCCCAAGAAGGGCGATTTCATCGGCCGGCGCGGCCTCGCGTGCAGCGACACCGCACGCAAAGGACGCAAGCAACTGGTCGGACTGACGACGGCCGACGCTCACCACGTGCTGCGCGAAGGCGCGCAGCTGGTGGCATGGGCCGATCGCACGAGGATCGATCGACCGCCGGTGCCGATGCTCGGTCACGTGACCTCGAGCGGCGCGAGTCCGACGCTCGGGCACTCGATCGCGCTCGCGCTGGTGGCCGACGGACGCGCCCGCATGGGCGAGCGCGTCGCTGCCGTCGAACGTGGCCGCGTCGTCGAGGCAACGATCGTCGCCCCGCGATTCTTCGATCTCGAAAGCGCGCGCCTGCATGCCTGAAGCCCTGATCGCACGACGGCCGCTCGGCACGCGGGAAGACGAAGCGTTGCGCGCGTTCGGACGCGCCGCGGTCGCCCGCATCACCGAGCAGCCGCTCAAGTCCGCGTTCGAACTGCAATTCGATGCCGAGAGCACGACAACGGCGGCCGCGCTCGCCGCCGCGACCGGTCTTGAACTGAACGCCGCCAATCGAGCGGTCACGGCGGGTGCGCTCACTGCGCTGTGGCTCGGACCCGGCAACTGGCTGATCAAGCCGGGCGCCGGTCCAGCCGCGGCGCTGGCAGCACTCGAGCGTGCCGTCGCGGCGACGCAATCCTCGCTCGTCGACGTCTCGGACCTGTGGTTCGGCGTGACCGTGGAAGGCGAGCGCAGTCGTGACCTGCTGTCGCAAGGCTGTGCGCTGAACCTCGATCCGCGTGCATTCCCGCCGGGCGCTTGCGCGGTAACGCAACTTTCGCGGTTGCGATCTCTAATTCACCACGTGGACGGCTCGCCGGTCTACCACGTCCACGTGGAACGCAGTTACGCCAGATATTTGTGGGCGTGGCTCATCGATGCGATGACCGGAATCGATCACGAAGGAGACGCAGGATGAACACGATCGTGCAGAAGTTGCTATTGGGATGCCTCACCGTCGTCGGCCTCGGCGCGCTGCCGGCCGACGCACAAACGTATCCGACACGGCAGGTTCGCCTGGTCGTTCCGTATCCGCCCGGTACCGCCACCGACGTTCTTGCGCGCACCGTAGCCGAAAAGCTCGGTGCGGCGTGGGGCCAGGCGGTGGTGGTCGACAACCAGCCGGGCGCCAATGGCACGATCGCTACCGCGGCTGTGGCCCGGGCCGCGCCCGACGGCTACACGCTGATCATGATCGCCGCCAACCACGTCATCAACGCGAGCCTCTACAAAAATCTTCCGTACGACGATCTGAAAGATTTCCGCGCCGTAGCGCGGATTGGGAGCGCTGCGTTTGTACTGTGCGTGAACCCGTCCTTGCCAGTGAAGACCGTAGGCGAGCTGGTCACCTTGGCCAAGCAACAACCAGGTAAGGTGAATTATTCCTCCCCCAGCAACGGGTCACCGGGACACTTGGGGATGGAGATGTTGAAGGGCATGTCGGGGACAAACCTCGTGCATATACCGTACAAGGGCGCGGCACAGGCGACCACCGATCTGATCGGTGGGCAGGTGCAGGCCGGCTTCGTGGTGGAGTCTTCCGCGATCCCGCACATCAAGGCGGGCAAGCTGCAAGCGCTTGCCATCTCGAGCGCCACCCGCTCGGCGAAGCTGCCCGATGTACCGACCATCGCCGAAGCAGGCTATCCAGGCTTCGACGTCGTGTCCTGGATCGGCCTCGCTGCACCAGCGCAGGTACCGGCCGAGATCGTCGACAAAATAAGCGCAGACGTCATCAAGATCGTGAATACGCCCGAGGTCCGCGATCGGATCGTGGGTATTGGACTGACGCCGTTTCCCGCGCCGGCAAAGGAGTTCGGTGCCTATATGACGAGTGAGCATCAGAAGTGGGCGAAGGTTGTCAAGGACTCAGGCGCCACGCTGGACTGATGTACGCCGTCGAATCAGTGGTGCAAGACACGCGCGGCCCGCCGCGCTGTTCCAGCGCGACGGGCGACCAGACAAAACCTGGGCCGGACAGAGCGTTGCTGCTCTCGGTGAAGGGAGTCGGGCCCACGGGTGTTGCGCGGCACAGTTACCGGCTCGCCGTGCCTGGGGATATGCGGTGTCGATCTTGAACGCCGTGCCTGCACCTGTCGCCTCCTTCGAGCTTCAGGCGCAAGACCTCGCCGAACAGTTCGAGCGGTTTTGTGCACGCCGCGCCGGCGGCGCGAGCGACTGTCATGCGTTGAACGCATATTTTCTCGCACGAGTGTGAACTCAGGAGTGACACGTGATTGAGCAACCCGCATTCTCGATGGTGAAAATTCCGGCCGAGCGGACGATGATCAAGCCGCGCAGCTCCGGCCAGACGATGATGATCGATTGGGGCCTTCCGCTGAAGCATCTCGATGATCTGCTCGACATGTGCGCTAAGTTTGTCGACCTGGCCAAGATCGCCGTGGGTTCCGTGCGTGTTTACGACGAAAGCCAACTGAAAAGAAAGCTGGCGATCTATAAAGATCACGATGTTCGCTGCTTCATCGGAGGCGGCATCGTCGAACGGTTGTACGCGCTGGATGGACCCGCCTCCCTTGAGCCATTTTTCAAGGAAGCAAAACGGGTGGGCATCGATGTGGTGGAGATCTCGGACAACTACGTCACGCTCGATCGTGAAGAGCGGTTTCGGCAAATCAAGCTGGCCATTGACGCCGGTCTTAGTGTGTTCGGAGAAATCGGATCCAAGCACGGCCACACCGATGTTGACTTTCTGCTGGCACAAGCCAATGACTGTTTCGCCGCCGGCGCGCAGATGGTCATCGTCGAGGGCTATGAGCTTGTAGAAAACGGGCAGCCTAAAAAGGAGTTCATCAACGCGCTCCGAAACGACCTTGACCTCGCGAAGACGCTGTTCGAACTGCCGGGTCCATGGATCAGCGGTATCAACGCGGCAGACGTACATGATCTCAAGAAATTCCTGATCAGCGAATTCGGACCCGACGTATCGATCGGCAATGTGATGCCCGATGAAATCTTCGAAACGGAGATGGCCCGCCAGGGGATGAGTGTTGTTCAGCCAACGCGTATGTCGCATCAAGGTGCTAAGGATCATCCACTTCAAAGGAGCAACAATGAAACGTATGGGTAGCGTCATCACCGGGTTCTTGATTGCGATGTTTCATCTGAGCGCGCTCGCGCAGGCATATCCAGAGCGGCCGGTGCGAATCGTGGTTCCGCTGTCAACAGGGAGCGCAACCGATGCCTTGACCAGGCTCATCGCCCAGAAACTGAGCGAGCAGTGGGAAAAGCCGGTTGTCGTAGAAAACATTCCCGGCGCCAACGGCATCGTTGGAACGCAAACCGTGGTCAAGGCGCCGCCCGACGGCTATTCGTTGATCATGATCGCTGCCAATCATGTAATCAACGCAAGCCTTTACAGCAAGATGCCCTTCGACACGCTCCGGGACGTCAAGCCGATCGTGCGGGTTGCATTTACGCCGCTGGTTCTTTCGGTCCATCCGTCCGTGCCCGCGCAGTCGGTCAAGGAGTTCATCGAGCTGGCGAAGGCGAAGCCGGGTCAGATCAATTACGGCTCCGCCGGCAGCGGCAGTGCGACTCATCTGGCCGGAGAAATTTTCAAGTCGATGACGGGCACCGACATCATCCACGTGCCCTATAAGGCGATCAGCCAGGCGCAAAGCGACCTTTTGGGTGGGCAGATCACGTCGATGTTCGTGGTGATGTCGGCGGCGATTCCGCAAATCAACACCGGGAAACTGCGCGCGCTGGGTGTGACGTCATCGCAGCGAATGCCGCAACTGCCGCAGGTGCCGACTATCGATGAAGCAGGTGTCAAGGGGTACGAAGTCGCATCCTGGATCGGCCTGGCCGCTCCCGCCGGGACACCCGATGAGATCGTGAACAAGATCAATGCCGACGTGACGAAGATCGTTAATCAGCCGGAGGTGCGTCAGCGTATCCAGGGGCTCGGACTAGAGCTTGCTTTGATGCCGCCTCGAACATTTGGCGAGTTCATGGCAAAGGATCAGGCCAAGTGGGCAGAAGTGGTCAAGAAATCCGGTGCTCGTCTTGACTGATGCGTGATTCCGATTTCTACGCTGACCTCGAGCGTCGGCTCGCTGCGACAAGACAGGAAGGGTTGTTCAAGTCAGAGCGGGTGATCGTCTCGCGGCAGGGAACCGAGGTCACCTGCGACGACGGCGTAACGCGGATCAACTTGTGCTCGAACAACTATCTCGGGCTGTCGGGGCAGGATGACCTCGTCGACGCAGGAATCGCGGCGCTGCGCAAGTTCGGCTACGGCATGTCGTCGGTGCGTTTCATCTGCGGCACGCAAAGCGTGCACCGTGATCTCGAGAAACGGCTGGCGCAGTTCGTCGGCACCGAGGATGCGATCCTATATGCCGCGGCTTTCGACGCAAACGGCGGACTCTTCGAAGCGCTGCTAGGTGCCGAAGATGCGGTCATCTCCGACGAACTGAACCACGCATCGATCATCGACGGCATTCGGCTATCTAAGGCAAAGCGGCTGCGCTACCAGCATGACGACATGGAAGACCTGGCCCGCAAGCTTGACGACCCCGCGTCGTCTCGCTATCGATTGATCGCCACCGACGGCGTGTTCTCGATGGACGGCACGATCGCGCAGCTCGACCGCATCTGCGACCTGGCCGACCGCCACGGCGCGCTGGTGATGGTCGACGACAGCCATGCGAGCGGCTTCATGGGCAAGACCGGCCGCGGCACGCACGAGCATCACGGCGTAATGAATCGCGTCGATATCATCACCGGAACACTCGGCAAGGCGCTGGGTGGGGCAATGGGCGGATTCACCGCCGGCCGGAGCAGTGTCATCGAGACGTTGCGCCAGAAGTCGCGTCCCTATCTTTTTTCCAACAGCCTCGCGCCTGTCATTGCGGGAACATCGCTCGTGGTCCTCGACACGCTGATGGCCTCCACTGCGCTGCGCGATCGGCTGTTTCACAATGCGCGGCGTCTGCGTTCGAGCCTGACCGACCTGGGATTCACCTTGAAGCCCGGCGCGCATCCGATCATTCCGGTGATGACGTTCGACGCGATCCTCGCGCAGCGCCTCGCGCAGGCGCTCTACGAATCCGGCGTGCTGGTGAGCGGCTTCTTTTCTCCTGTCGTCCCAATGGGACAGGCGCGGGTGCGGGTGCAGGTGTCGGCGGGCCATACCGACGCGCAGATAGAGCACGCCATCGCGGCGTTCGCCTCGGCTGGCAGCACTGTGGGACTGCTGCGGAGGCAGACATGACGCGGGCACTTGTGATCGGGGCGAACGGCCAGATTGGCAGCGAGCTCGTCAATGCCCTGGCCGAACTGTACGGAGAAGACAACGTAATCGCGGCCGATCTGGTGGCGCCCAGGCGACCGCTGCCGGTGACGTTCGAGGCCGTGGACGCCCTTAACTTGCCGGAACTGCAGTCGGTAGTGGCACGCCATGCCATCGACGAGGTATATCAGCTTGCGGCGGTGCTCTCGGCCAAGGGGGAGACAGCGCCGCTCGCAACCTGGAACCTCAACATGAACGCGCTGATCAATGTCCTGGAACTCGCGCGGGAACGGCGGATCGCGCGCATCTTCTGGCCTTCGTCGATCGCGGCGTTCGGACCGCATAGCGTGGCCTCCAACACACCCCAGCTTACGGTGATGGACCCGCAGACGATCTACGGCGTCAGCAAACTGGCCGGCGAGCGATTGTGCGATTACTACCACCAGCGCTTCGAGGTAGACGTACGCAGCATGCGTTACCCCGGCGTCGTGAGCTATCGAACCCCGCCGGGGGGCGGGACCACGGACTATGCGATTGCGATCTTCCAGGCGGCACGACGCGGCGAAGCCTATACGTGCTTTCTCGCACCCGACACTCGCTTGCCAATGATCTACATGCCCGATGTCGTTCGCGCCACGCTCGAGCTGATGCAGGCCGATCCCGACGTGGTGCGAGTGCGCTCTTCCTACAATGTCGCCGGCATGAGCTTCACACCGCGTGAACTCGCCGAGGCGATCCGGCACCACGTTCCGAATTTCCGCATCTCCTATCAGCCGGACTTCCGACAGGCGATCGCCGAATCCTGGCCGCGCCGCATCGACGACAGCCAGGCGACGCGCGACTGGGGATGGCAAAGCCGGTTCGATCTCGATGCACTGGTGGTCGACATGCTGCAAAACATACCCCTCGACTGGGCCGCCGCCGACGACGTGCCGTTGCCTGCGGCGTCGCGGCGCCAGATGGAGCGCATCTGCAATGGGACGCGGGAGGGTGGCCACGCCGCTGGCGTGCTGCCGTGATGATCATCGGGTAAATATCGGCGAGATGACGATTCACCGGAACAGCCCCGCGGCCACGGGTGCTATCCCACTTGCGGCCGGCGCCGAAAGCCTTCGGCCGACAGTTATGGGCCGTCATCATGCCGTCTCCTCGGGTCATGCACTTGCCAGTCTGGCGGCGATGCGAGTGCTGGATGCGGGCGGCAACGCGATCGATGCCGGCGTCACGGCCGCGATGGCGCTTGCGGTCCTGCAGCCCGACATCGTGAGCTTCGCCGGGGTCGCGCCCACGCTGGTCTACCTCGCAGGCGAAGCGCGCGTCGCATCCCTCGCGGGGCTTGGCTACTGGCCCGTCGCCACCGACTTGGACCGACTGCGTGCTGCCGGCGATGGCGTCACCGTGCCCCATGGACTGTTGCGCAGTGTAGTGCCGGCCGCCCCGGCAACCCACATCGAGGCGCTACGGCGTTATGGAACGCTGTCGTTCGAACATGCAGCGCAACCGGCGCTCGAGCTCGCGCGCGGTGGATTCGGTGTCTACGCTTTCCTCGCGCGCAACATAAACGGTGTCGCGAACCTCTACGCGCGCTGGTCGGAGAGTGCGGCCATCTTCCTGCCGGGGGGCAAGCCTCCCGCCGTCGGTGACCTGTTCGTACAGGAGGACCTCGGCCGCAGCATCGCAGGCATGATCGAGGCCGAGCGCGCGGCGCGTGGTGACCGTGACCAGAAGCTCCGCGCTGCATGCGATTTCTTCTACCGCGGGCCCATCGCGCAGGCAATTGCGGCATACCACGCGCAGCACGACGGGTTTCTAACGGCTGAGGATTTGGCGGGATTCGCGGTGCCGGTCGAGACGAGTCTCAAAGTGCGCTATCGCAACTACGAGGTGCACACCAACGGCGCCTGGTGCCAGGGCATCACGCTGCTGCAGGCGCTGCAGATCGTCAACGGCTTCGACTTCCGCACGCTCGGGCATAACACGCCCGAGTACGTGCATAGCGTGGCCGAATCGCTGACGCTGGCCTTCGCCGATCGTGAGGCGTACATCGGCGACCCGAGATTCGTGGATGTTCCCACAGAGGGACTGCTTTCATCCGGCTATGCCGAGCGCCAGCGCGCGCGCATAAATGCTGGCCGCGCATTCTGCTGCATGCCGGCGGCAGGGCAACCCGACGGCGCAACAAACCGGCCCGCAGCGTCCGTCAGCGCGTCTGCCGGCAGCCGCCACGTCGGTGCCGCTCCGGACACTATTTACGCGAGCGTCATGGACCGGCACGGCAACGCCTATTCCGCCACTCTGTCCGATACGACTTTCGACGCACCCGTCATTCCGGGAACGGGTCTGGTGATCTCCACTCGCGGCCAGCAGTCGCGCCTAGTCGCCGGTCATCCCGCCTCGGTCGCCCCCGGAAAACGCCCGCGGCTGACACCCTGTCCGGCCCTGGTATTGCAGGATGGCAAACCATTCCTGTGCCTCGGCACCCCCGGTGGCGACGTGCAGCCGCAGGCGATACTGCAGGTGCTGCTCAACATCACCCAGTTCGGAATGCAGCTCCAGCAGGCGGTGGAAGCGCCACGCTTCTCCACGCACAGCTTCCCGAATTCCTTCGCGCCGCACGACTACCTTCCGGGGCGGCTGTGCCTCGAAGAGGACATCGGGCAGGACGTGGTCGACGTGATGCGCCAACGCGGACATGACGTACAGATCTTGACGCGCCTACCGGCGCAAAGTGGCGCGGTGTGCGCAGTGATGCGCGATCCACGTACGGGCCTCGTGCATGCAGCTGCAGATCCGCGTCGCGAGTCTTACGCTCTCGCCTGGTGAGGGAGACCCGGTTCAGTTTGCAGGCGCGTAGTCGCTAACTCGGCGGCGTCGTGTTCACAAACTCGACCACGTCGCCCAGCACCGTTGCCAGGAATCGCAGCGGCGCGGCGATTGCACCGACCAGCGTGATGTGATTGGTACGAGGGTAAAGCTGCAGCGTGACCGGAACACTCGCCGCCTGCAGCTTGCTCGCCAGCTGCTTCGTGTTGCGTTCTGGGTTGATCAGATCGTCTTCCGGCGCTGCGCCGAGAAACGTGGGTGGTGCGGTGTTCGATACGTAGCGGATCGGCTGCGACTCGGGCGGGCTGTTCGGATGGAAGAACACCGGCTTTACATCGGGATTCTCGATCGGCAGAAAGTCATAAGCGCCGGCGAGCCCGATCCAGCCTGCAAGTTGCGCCGGCTTCACGCCTTCGGCGCCAAGCCAGCGCGCATCGAGCGCCATCATCGCGGCGTTGTAGCCGCCCGCGCTATGCCCCATCACGAACACGCGCTTCGGGTCTGCGCCGAGCCGGGCTGCTTCGCGCACCGCCCAA
>JBGSWY010000129.1:0-7642 GCA_041751715.1 Burkholderiaceae bacterium | reverse complement strand
GGTGTAATGGTCTGACGCTTCGGAGAGCTTCAGCACGCGCCGGCCGCGCGCCGGATCGTTGACCGTAATCGTGTCCCCGTTCACATGGGTCAACACGACAAAGTGGTTCATGTCCCAGTGCAGGATCGCCGGCAGCTTCAGCTGCGACAGCGATTCGAGCGCGACCTTGACGCCCCGCGCGGCCATGCCCATCACTTCGGCAATCGAGCTGATGTGCTTCAGCGTCACGCCCTTCATCGAAGGCGCGAGCCGCATGCGCATGCCGCCCAGATCGGTGCGGAAGCCGTGATAACTGGCGATCATGGCCACACAGGCGATGCCGCACTCGGGCGCTTCGCTCTGCAGAATCATCGGCACGCGGCGCATTACATAAACCCCGGCATCAACCCATCTTTTCTTTAAGCGACAGAATCGGCTCGAACACCCACTCCCACACCTTGCGCTTTTCCTGCAGGATGTCGGCGTTGACCGACATGCCGGGCCGCAGCGCGAGTGTTTGCGTACCGGACGCAATGTCCTGCGAGTCGAGCTTCACATCGACCCGATACACCGGCTCGCGCACCGTCATCGGGCCGACCTTTTCACCGGGCGACCAGACCGTGCGGCTGACGCTCTTAACAGTGCCGCGATACTGCCCGAAGCGCTGAAACGGAAACGCGTCGTAACGCAAAACGACTTCCTGCCCCGGTTGCACGAATCCGATTGCGCGCGTCGGGACCAGCAGCTGCGCGTGCAGGCCGCTGCCCCTCGGCACGACCACCGCCAGCGGCGCTTCATCGGCCACCGCTTCGCCGCGCGTAGCAGCAATATTGGTCAGCACGCCGGCAATCGGTGCGCGAATGATGTTCTCGCGCTTGGCGGCTTCTTGCACCCGGCCCTGCTGTAGCTCGCTCATCTGCCGCTTGACCAGATCGATCTGCGAGCCGACCTTGGTTTCGACCATTGGCAGCTCGGCGCGCGTCGACGACAACTCGCGTTCCACGCTGGAACGCTGGCGGCGCAACCCTTCGAGCTTGACCTGCTGATCGAGCACGTTGTTGCGAAACTCGATCAGCTTGCTTTCGGAATAGAACTTGTCATTGAACAGATCTTCCGCGCGCTGAAATTCGTTGCGCGATGATGCGAGCCGCGTTTGCTGCGCCTTGATCTCGAGATCGGATTGCGCCAGCTCGCGCTGCAGATCGTCAATCTTGCGACGCAGGATTTCCGCTTCCTGCCTGCCGAGCAGGCGAACCTGCTGCTGCTCGCGCTCCAGGCCTGTGATGCGCTCGCTGATCTCGCGCTGCACCAGCTCACCGGAGGGGACACCGGATGCCGTGCCGCGCTCGAACGACAACCGGATCAGCGGCTGTCCGGCCTCTACGTCCTCGCCTTCCTCCGCCAGTATCTCGGCAACGATTCCGGCTTCGGGCGCAAGCAGACGGGCAGCGCCCGAGTCGAGCGCCAGGAATCCATCGACCCGCTCGCGCCGCGCGTACTCGCCCCACACAGAAAACGACACCAGGCCGATGGCGAACACCAGGGCGAGCACCGTATAGATCCAGACCGGGGCTGTCCGCGCGAGCGATACTTCACCCAGCAGCTTCTCACGCTGCGCGTCGATTGCCTGCTGCCTGAATAGCTTGGTCGCCATCGCGACCGGATTATGGCGGCGGATTCGCCCCGCCGTGAACTCCGGCGAGCAAGCGCCTACCGTGGTCGCGTAGCCGTTGCGTGTGGCAAACGCTACTTCGGGAAATACATTTTCTTCTTGTCCAACTCGTAACTCCAGGGCAGCCCGGCGTTCTTCCAACCGTTGAGGTTACGGCGGCCGCTATCGGACAGCTCGCCCTCGAATCCATAGACAATGGTGTAAACGCGGGTGTAGCCGGAGCTGGTGAGCAGGTCTGCGGCGCGCGAACTGCGTTCGCCGGAGCGGCAGATCAGCACGACCGCATCGTTCTTGCTCAACCCCTTGGCCTGCAGGCGACGCCCGGCTTCTGGAACGAAGTCGTTGAACGGCTCCAGTTTGTAGAAGCTGCGGTCCTCATCCCAGTCGGTCATGAAATCCTGGAACTCGACGTACGGCACCAGCGCATCCACCGGCGTGGCCATGCCGAGGAACTGCGCCTCTGCGCGCGTGCGCACGTCGAGAAACAGCACCTTGCCCTTCTGTGCGCGCACGAATTGGTGCGCCTGCTTCGGCGACAGATAAAGCCCCTGCTGCGTGCGCATCTCTTCCGGCACGCGCGATGCGGCGATCTTCTGCGCAGCGGCGCCCAGCGAAACGGACGCAAGCGCGGAGAAAAGAGCACAGGCGATCAGCAAGTTGAGGATTCTCATATCGTTCTTCATAGACGAGGCTGAAGAGCTTAAGCAAGCCGCACGCTCCGCAACAACCACGTCGGCATATGCATATACGGGCGTCCGGTATCGTCGCCGCGCCCATGACTTCCGCGCCGACATCGTCGAGATTCATCGCCTATACGTTGCTGACCGCGTCGATGGCGCTGGTCGGCACGTACGTGGCGCTCTCCAAGCCGCTGGCCGCCGCAATTCCCGTGTTTGCGCTCGCGTTCCTGCGCTTTGCGATTTCCGCGGGAGCGATGCTGCCGTGGACGTTCGCGCAGCCGGGCGAAGTGTCGCTCACCCGCACCGAGCAGCGGCTTTTCTTTCTGCTTTCGTTCTTCGGTAATTTTCTTTTTTCAATCTGCATGTTGACCGGCATTTCGCTAACGAGCGCGACAGCGGCCGGTGTCATCCTCGCCACCTTGCCGGCGGTCGTCGCGCTGTTGTCGCACTGGATATTGCGCGAGCAGTTGACAGCGCGCGTTTGGATCGCGATCGGGCTCGCGAGTGTCGGCATAGCGTTGCTGCAGATGGCGAAGCCGGCCGATAGCGTGGCGGCATCGAGCGCAGCGGCGGCGGCCTGGCTCGGCAACCTACTGATGTTCGGCGCCGTCGTGTGCGAAGCGATCTACGTCATCATCGCCAAGCGACTGTCTGCGACGCGCGCACCGCTGCGCGTCTCGGCGTTGATCAATCTGTGGGGATTGGCGCTGATCGCACCTTTCGGCCTATGGCAGCTCGCCTCGTTCGACGCCGGAGTGTTAACCGTGAATCTATGGTTGCTGCTGATTTTTTATTCGCTTTCGGCCAGCCTGTTTGCGGTGTGGATGTGGGTCGCCGGCCTCAAGCACGTCGCGGCCAGTCACGCCGGCGTGTTCACGGTTGCATTGCCGATTGCGGCAACCCTGGTCGGCGTGTTTGTGCTGGGCGAGGCGTTTACCTGGCTGCAAGCCGCGGCGCTGGCATGCGCGAGCGCAGGTGTCGTGCTGATCGGCTCGGCGCGGCGCACCGGCGTGCCTTGAAGAGGATCCGATGTCGCTGCTGACCATTGTCGACGCCGAGCTTGCCTACGGGTTGCAACCGCTGCTCGACCGCGCCTCGTTGACGGTACAGTCCGGCGATCGCATCGGTTTGATCGGCCGCAATGGAACCGGCAAGAGCTCGCTGCTCAATGTCATTGCCGGACGGATCACGCTCGACGACGGAGAAGTTAAGAAGAAAGATTCGCTATCGATCGCGCTGGTCGAACAGGAGCCGACGTTGCCGCCCGCGCCCACCCTGCGCGCGAGTCTGACCCTGCGCGGCCAGATCGGAACAGATGCGGGAACACACGCGGATGCGCACGACGATCGCGAGCGCTGGCGCGTCGAAGCACGGTTGATCGAGTACCTGCATCGGCTCGGACTGGATGAAGCCGCCGACCCGGCGGGACTTTCCGGCGGCGAGCGCAAGCGCGGTGCATTGGCGCTGGCGTTTGCGCTTGCTCCCGACCTGATGCTGCTCGACGAGCCGACCAACCATCTGGATATTGACGGCATCACACTGCTGGAGGACCTGCTCGCCAAGCGAACGCTGATCGTGATTACGCATGATCGTGCGTTTCTGGACCGCGTCGCCACACGCATCGTCGAGCTCGATCGCGGCCTGCTGCGTTCGTACCCGGGCAACTACAGCGCATGGGAAGGGCGGCGCGCGGTCGAGTTGACGGCCGAGCGCACCGCAGCGCGCAAGTTCGACAAGTTCTGGCAGCAGGAAGAGACGTGGATCAGGCGCGGCATCGAAGCCAGGCGCACTCGCAATGCGGGCCGGGTGGCGCGGCTCGAACGGCTGCGCAACGCCAGAACTGCACGGCGCGAACGGTTGGGCAACGTCAAGCTGAGCCTCGATGCCGGCGAGCGCTCGGGCAAGCTGGTGGCCGAGCTGACCGATGTGACCAAGCGTTTTGATGAAACGTTGATCGTCGATGGCTGGTCAATGCGCATACTGCGCGGCGACCGTATCGGTCTGATCGGGCCGAACGGCGCCGGCAAGACCACGCTACTGAAGCTGATGCTCGGGACATTGGCCCCCGACAGCGGCACGGTACGCGCCGGAACGAATGTGCAGCCGGCCTACTTCGATCAAATGCGCGCCGCGCTGGATCCGGAAGCAACCGTAGCGGAAACGATCAGCCCCGGCTCGGATTGGGTCGAGATCGGCGGCGAGCGCAAGCACGTGATGACCTACCTCGGCGATTTTCTGTTTCCGCCGCAGCGTGCCGAAGCACCTGTAAAGACGCTGTCCGGCGGTGAGCGCAACCGCCTGTTGCTCGCGCGGTTATTTGCGCGGCCCGCCAATCTGCTGGTGCTCGACGAGCCGACCAACGATCTCGATATCGAGTCGCTCGAACTGCTGGAAGCGACGTTGCAGGAATATTCCGGCACGCTGCTGCTGGTCAGTCACGACCGCGCCTTCCTGGACAACGTCGTGACGCAGACGCTGGTGGCCGAAGGCGACGGAACATGGCGCGAGTATGTCGGCGGCTATTCGGATTGGGTGCAGCAGCGCCAGCCCCCCGAAACCGGCGCGGCTTCCGCGACACGCCTCCGACCGGCGCTCGACACGACGCGCGCTCGCGCGCCGACGGCGAGGCTTTCGTACAAGGAGCAGCGCGCGTTGGCCGCGCTCCCCGTCGAAATCGAATCTCTGGAAACCGAGCAACGCGAAATTACGCAGCGGATGAGCCTCGCCGGCTATCACCAGACGAGCGTCGATCAAATGAAGTCGGACCGGCAGCGCGTCGCACACATCGAGCACGAGATCGCCTCAAAGTTTGAGCTCTGGTCGGCGCTCGATTTACGCGACCGCACCGTTCAAGGCCGCTCGTCGTCCTGACGTCTGCCAATCTGATTGCCGATGACGCCGCCAATGGCTGCACCGCCGATCACGCCGAGCGGCCCGTCACTGACCGCACTACCGATCGCGCCGCCGGCGCCGGCGCCGATCACCGTGCCCTGTTCCTGTCGCACAAGCCCTGCCACGTGCTACAACCCGTTACAAATAGTAGTGCCGCTGCAGTCAGTCCAAGCTTCTTCATAACGCCTCCTTCAACAGAGCAACACTAGGTGCAACGCACGTGCCCAGCTTGACGGTCTCGGCGAACTGAATGCGCGCTCGTACCGCTGCCAAGGTCGTTATCGCTGCGATCGTCATCTTGCTGCTGTTCTTTGCGAGCGACGTCGTACTCCTGCTGTTTGCCGGCATCCTGCTCGCGGTGATGCTGCGCGCGCTTTCCGACCTGGTGGCGAAGTACGCCCGGATTTCGCCTCGCTGGGCGCTGGTGATCGTGGCCTTAGCGCTCGTGCTCTCGTTCAGCCTCATTGGCTGGATGCTGGCGCCGGCGATCGGCGAACAGGTTGACGAGTTGCGCGCAGCGCTGCCCGCTGCTGTGGACCGGCTGCAACAAGAGTTGAGCCGTTTCGGGTGGCTCGAAACCCTGCTCGACGGTGCGGCGAACTCCACGACCACGATGGCGCCGACCGACATGGCGCGCCGAGTTTCCGGCGCGCTGTCCGGCACCTTATCGGCGATCGCCAATATTTTCATCGTTCTGGTGGTCGCGTTCTATCTGGCGGGCGATCCGCGGCCATACATAGAAGGCACGGTGCGACTGTTTCCGGTCCCGCGCCGCGACCGCGCGCGCGAGGTCCTCAACAAGATCGGCCATACGCTGCGGTGGTGGCTGATCGGCAAGGCCGCTTCGATGCTGATCATCGGCATTGCAACATTCACCGGCCTGACGCTGCTCGGCGTCCCGTTAGCGGGCGCATTGGCGTTGATCTCCGGACTGCTGTCTTTCATTCCGAATATCGGCCCGATCCTGGCGCTGATTCCGGCGGCACTGTTTGCCCTGCTCGACGGTCCGGTACAAGTCCTGTACGTCGTCGTTCTGTACAACGCGATTCAGGCGATCGAGACCTACATACTGACGCCACAGATCGAGCGTCGAACAGTGGCGCTGCCCCCGGCTTTGACTTTGACGATGATGGCGTTTGCCACCGTGCTGCTCGGCTGGATGGGGCTGCTGCTGGCGGCACCGGCCACCGCCGCGCTGCTGGTGCTGGTGCAGATGGTGTATCTGGAAGACGTGCTGGGCGAGCGCAACGCGGTGGACGGAAAATAGGGTGCGCCCCCCCCCCGCGGCAAAGGCACGATGCTTGCCTTCCTAAGGTAGGAATAAAAAATTTTCAGAGGTTACACAAGGAGAAGCGATGCCAACAACCAAAACCGGGTCCGGCTATCAATCGTCCGAATCCCCGTTGAGAGCTCCGACCGCCAACGCGCCCGGGCACGAGGAGCATTTGCTCGACCAGGCGATCGCCGAAAGCTTTCCTGCGAGCGATCCCATTTCACCCGCGTATGAGGCGAGCCTTGAGCCGGTATTGCTGGGCAACGATCGGTCGCGCGTGTGGAAACGCCGGTTGCGTAAAGCCACGCCGTCGCTGATCGCTCTCGGCAGCGCGGCCGTGATCGCGTTAGTAGCGGCGTATGTACTGCGCGACCGTCGCTCCGCGTTACCCGACTGGCACGACTGGCGCGACTACATTCCCTGGAAGCACTGATCCTGGTGCAGCGCGAGGGGTCTGAATGGACCTGCTTGCGCAAGCAGTACCTCAGTTCATCGTACTGGCCGAAGTGGCTGGCGCGATGCTACTGGGAGGGCTGATCGGCTACGAGCGCGAAACCGCTGACAAGCCGGCTGGATTTCGAACTCACATGATGGTGGCTGGGGCTTGTGCCCTGCTGGTGGGGCTCGGCGGCGCGCTGCTTGCCCACTTTTCCCAGCTTCATCCCGATGTCATCAACGCTGACCCGTTTCGGCTGGTGGGCGGGGTCGTCACCGCCCTCGGCTTCATCGGCGCCGGGACGATTTTCCGGCCGCACGGCAGGAGAGTCGAAGGACTGACGACGGCAACCTCACTGCTGTTCGCAGGTGCGATCGGCATCTGCGCCGCACTGCAACAGTGGTGGCTCGCGGTCGGCTCGACCCTGCTTGCATTGACCGTACTGCGCGGATTGCACGTGCTGGAAACCCGCTTCGAGGCGAAGAAGCGGGCGCGCGAAGCAAAGGATGTACGGCAATGACCGTTACATTTTGCTACTGCTTTTCAGGTCGGCGCGAACTAGCATCGCAGCGTTGAGTCGTACTGCACACGTGAGCCCAGAGAAACGATGATGACACCGCTGAAAGCATTGTTCGCGGCGGCCGGGCTAGCCCTGGGCCTGGTGGCCGTGAGTGAACCGGCATACGCGCACGGCAAGTACCGTCACGGCT
>JBGSWY010000128.1:0-1933 GCA_041751715.1 Burkholderiaceae bacterium | reverse complement strand
CCGACCTTGAAGGAAGCCGCACTCGACGTCGTCGCAGACGGCTGGAATGCATTCTTCGCACCGGCCTCGATGCCTCCGGCGCGCGTGCGCGAGTTAGGCAGCGCGATCGAAGCGATCATGAAGTCAAAGGAAATGCAGAAGAAGTTTCGCGACGCGAACATGGAGCCGGTCGCAGCCGGCCCGGAAGCCACCGCGAAGATGATCGCGGCCTATCGCGCGAAGTGGGAACCGGTGGTAAAGGCTGCAAATATCCAGCAGTGACCTACAGGCGCTGCCCACGCTAGAACGTCGCCCGCGTACCTCCTCGGCGTGAAGACCAACGAGACGTTGGGCCCATCGCGACATATCCGATGACGCGCTTAAGGAGCAAAAGTACTGTTGCGGCGGTTTGCTCTTTCAACGTTGGTGCGTTCATCTGACCGCGTCGAAACCGGAATATGTAGGACTGCAATCGTTAAGGGTTGGCCGGATGCCTGCCCGAACGCGAGGCTACGGAGGGTGGCACGCTGCTGCGAGGGCAGGCGTTGGCCAACCCTTAACGGAAGCTGACGCTCGAAAGAATCACGTGAGGTCAACGTCGAGCAGCACCGAAGGGACATGTAGGGTACAGGGCTAGAACGTTGCCTGCGGAATCTGCTGCGGCGTGAAGACCAACGACACCCTGGCGTCTTCCGGCACCGGTGGCATCTGTTCATTCCAGCGCCCCCACGCGGTGCGCAGCTCTGTCATTAGCTGCGGCTCGCGCTGCGCCAGGTTTGCGCGTTCTCGCTCGTCGAGCGCGAGGTTGAACAGATACTCGTTGCCATCCATCGCCAGATACTTCCAGTCGCCACGGATCAGCGCGCGTTGCTGGCGATGTTTCATGCGCCAGCAAAGATCGCGTGTTTGAGTCCACGACGGATCAGCAAAAAGCGGCAACAGGTTCACGCCGTCGAGCGGATAGTTCGGATGCGGGTCGACTCCCGCGGCTGCAAGCATGGTGGCCGTCCAATCCATCGTCAGATTCGGCACCGCGCTCACATTGCTCGCCGCGATCGCGCGCGGCCAGCGTGCGACTAACGGCACACGAATTCCGCCCTCCAGCAGATCCATTTTCTGCCCCACGAACGGCCAGTTGT
Source organism: Burkholderiaceae bacterium (assembly GCA_041751715.1). Lineage (GTDB taxonomy): Bacteria > Pseudomonadota > Gammaproteobacteria > Burkholderiales > Burkholderiaceae_F > JACCZX01. The sequence goes on along the minus strand of JBGSWY010000128.1, from coordinate 815 downwards.
TGGAGAAGCGCTCGCCGCCGTTGTCGCTCGTAAACACCACCAGCGTGTCGTCGGCCAGTCCGCGCGCATCGAGCGCTGCCAGCACCTGCCCGATGCCTTCGTCCATGTGATGGATCATGCGTTGATACGTCGCGATGGAGCCGCCGTCGAGATGCCTGGCATTGCCGCCGATGCGCTCCGATTCGGCTTTGTCGTCGCGTGTCTCCCACGGCCAGTGCGGCGCGCTGTAATGCAGGCTCAGCAGAAACGGCTGATCCGCGCTCTGGCGCAGCACGAACTCAGCCGCGCGCGCACTCAGCAGGTCGGTGAGATAGCCCTCGCGTTGTATCGGCGTTTCGTTCTCCCAGAGATCCGGCGCGCCGCGCGTATCGGTGTGCGCGAAGTAATCGAGGCCGCCGGAATGAAAACCAAAGAACTCCGCGTAGCCACTCATGCATGGACCGAAGTACGGCGGATAACCAAGATGCCATTTGCCGATCAGCGCGGTTGCGTAGCCGGCGTCACGCAGCAGCGACGGCAAGGTCGGATGCTCGGGCGGAAGGCCGAGAACCTTGTCGCCCTTGGTGATCGCTGCAAGCGGCTCCTCCGCGGCGCCGCGCAGGCGATACTGCCAGCGACCGGTGATCAATGCGAAGCGCGTCGGCGAGCACACGCCGGAGTTCGCATAGCCGCGCGTGAATAGCAGGCCTTGCTTCGCGAGCCGATCGAGATTGGGCGTGATGTTCACAGGACGTCCCTGTGCATCGCGAGCGCCGAGGCAGCCAAGATCGGCGTAGCCGAGATCGTCGGCCAGGATGTAGATGAAGTTAGGCCGT
>JBGSWY010000127.1:0-10359 GCA_041751715.1 Burkholderiaceae bacterium | reverse complement strand
GAGGAGCGCGGTATTCTCGGGCCATGGCTGCTTTTGTCGTTCGTCGCCTGTTGCAAGCGATCCTCGTCATGCTGGCTGTGGCGCTGGTTGCCTTCCTGCTGTTTCAGTATGTCGGCGATCCGGTGTCGCAAATGCTCGGGCAGGACGCGACGCCGGAAGATCGTCTTCGGTTGCGCACCGATCTGGGTCTTGACCAGCCGTTTTACGTACAGTTTGTGCACTTCATCGGCAATGCGATACAGGGCGATTTCGGCATCAGCCTGCGGCAGGGGCGCGCCGTTTCGACCCTGATCAAGGAGCGTTTGCCGGCCACTCTCGAACTGGCATTCGCCGCCGCCGTGATTGCCATCGTGGCCGGCATTCCGATGGGCGTTTATACGGCGTTGCGCAAAGATTCATGGTTCTCGCATTTCCTGCTGGCAGCATCGCTGGTCGGTATCTCGTTGCCGACATTCCTGATCGGCATCCTGTTGATCCTGGTGTTTGCGGTACAGCTCGGCTGGTTGCCGTCGTACGGCCGTGGCGAAGCGGTGCAGCTCGGCTGGTGGAGCACCGGATTGCTGACCACGACCGGCTGGAAGCACCTGATCCTGCCGGCCATCACGCTGTCGCTGTTCCAACTGACGTTGATCATGCGGCTGGTGCGCTCTGAGATGCTTGAGGTGCTGCGCACCGACTACATCAAGTTCGCGCGCGCGCGCGGCCTGACGGACCGCGCCGTGCACTTCGGTCACGCCCTGAAGAACACGCTGGTGCCGGTCATCACGATCACCGGTCTGCAGCTTGGCGGGATAATTGCTTTTGCAATCGTGACCGAGACGGTTTTTCAGTGGCCCGGGATGGGATTGCTGTTCATTCAGTCGGTGCAGTTCGCCGATATTCCGGTGATGGCCGCCTATTTGTGCCTGATTGCATTGGTATTCGTGCTCATCAATTTGATCGTTGACTTGCTGTACTTTGCAGTTGATCCGCGGCTGCGCATCGACCGCACCGCCGTGGCGCACTGAATGGGAACCTACTTAGGACTTGCACTGCGCGGCCCGCTGGCCTCCATCTTTCCGCACCAGGAAGCGCTGACTGCACTGCGGCGCGACATTCACGCGAACCCGGAGCTTGGATTCGAAGAGCACCGCACCTCGGCGCTGGTCGCCGAGCGGTTGCGGGATCTCGGATGCGAAGTGCATACGGGCATCGGCAAGACCGGCGTCGTTGGCGTGGTGCATGGTGCGACGACGAATTCGGGTCGCTCCGTTGCAATGCGGGCCGACATGGACGCCTTGCCGATCACCGAAGAGAACGAATTCGCGTATCGCTCGACCAAACCGGGACTGATGCACGGCTGCGGCCACGATGGGCATACGACAATGCTGATCGGCGCGGCGCAGTATCTGGCGCGCACGCGCAACTTCGACGGCACCGTTTATCTGATCTTTCAGCCCGGTGAAGAAGGCTACGCAGGCGCCAAGGCGATGATCGATGATGGACTTTTCGAGCGCTTTCCGGCCGAGGAGGTGTATGCCATGCATAACTGGCCGCCGTTGCCGGCCGGGCAGATCGGTTTGAACTCCGGCCCGATGATGTCTTCCGCCGACCGCGTCGAAATCACCATTTGCGGCAAAGGCGGACATGGCGCGCATCCGCATCTGACGGTCGATCCGGTCGTGGTGGCGGCGCACATCATCACCGCTGCGCAGACGATCGTCTCGCGCAACGTCGCGCCTCTGGATAACGCCGTGCTGAGCCTGTGCTCTGTGCAGGCGGGCAGTCCCGGTGCATTTTCGGTCGTACCGCGCGAAGCGAAGCTCACCGGCACCGTGCGCACCTCGAAGATCGATACGCAGGAGCTGCTCGAGCAGCGCATTACCGAGCTGGTCGAGTCGACCGCGCGCGCCTTCGGCGCCGAAGCGAAAGTCGTTTACGAGCGTATTTACCCGGCCACCATCAACCATCCGCTGCAGGCTCGATTCGCCGGCGACGTCGCCGCCGAGCTGGTCGGCGAAGACAACGTGATCCGCAATCTCGCACCAAGCATGGGCGCCGAGGATTTTTCATTCATGCTGCAGGCGAAGCCTGGCTGCTACCTGCGCCTGGGCCAGGGCGGGGGGCCGTCGAACTGCTTTCTGCACAACACCCGATATGATTTCAACGATGCGATCATTCCACTTGGCGCCGCGTTCTTTTCCGCGCTGGCCGAGCGCAGAATGCCGCTTTCAGAGCGATAACCTGAAGGAGTCCAGATGAAAACATTGCGCACATTGGCCGCCGTGACCGCGCTCGGAGGCGTTCTGGCAACCGGCTTGCCGACCGCGGCCCAGTCGCAGACGCTTAGATTCGCCAATCAGGGCGATGCGCTGTCGATGGACCCGCATTCGCTGAACGAGTCGTTCCAGTTGTCGTTCACCGGCAATCTGTACGAACCCTTGATCGGGCGCGGCAAGAAGCTCGAAGTGGTTCCCATATTGGCAACCGACTGGAAGCAGACCGCGCCCACGACTTGGCGCTTCAACCTGCGCAGGGGTGTCGTGTTTCACGACGGCTCGCCGTTCACCGCCGATGACGTGATCTTTTCGTACAACCGCGCCAAGGGCGAAGGCTCCGACGTCAAGACCTACGTTGGCCAGATCAAGGAAATCCGCAAGCTCGACGATCACACGATCGACATCATTACGGCCGAGCCGTTTGCGATCCTGCCCGACGTGATTACCAACTGGTACATCATGCCGAAGAACTGGAGCGAGGCGAACAAGGCCACGCAGCCGGTCGACAAGCGCAAGGGCATCGAGAACACCGCCTCGTTCCAGGCCAATGGCACTGGCCCGTATCGGCTGCGCTCGCGCGACCCCAACATCCGCACCACCTTGCAACGCAATCCGCGCTACTGGGGCAAGATCGAAGGCAACGTGCAGGAAGTCATCTTCACGCCGATCGGCAATTCGTCAACGCGCGTCGCGGCCCTGCTGTCCGGCGAGATCGACATGATGGAGCCGGTGCCGGTGCAGGACATCGCTCGCATCTCGGGTAATCCGCAACTGAAAGTGATGCAGGCGCCGGAGCTGCGCACCATATTTCTGGGCATGGACCAGTCGAGAAACGAGTTGCTTTCCTCGAGCGTCAAAGGGAAGAATCCATTCAAGGACAAGCGCGTCCGGCAGGCGTTCTATCAAGCCATCGACGTCAATGCGATCCAGAAAGCCGTGATGCGCGGCGCGTCGGCGCCGACCGGACTGATGATCGCGCCAGGCATCAACGGCTTTGTTCCGGACATGAACAAGCGCCTGCCGTTCGACGTCGAGGCGTCGAAGAAGCTGCTGGCCGAGGCCGGTTATCCGCAAGGCTTCGAGGTCGGAATGAACTGCCCGAACGATCGCTACGTCAACGACGAAGAGATCTGCAAGGCGGTAGCCGCGATGCTGGCCAAGACCGGGATCAAAGTGAACCTGGCGGCCGAGACCAAGGGCACGTACTTCCCGAAGATCCTGTCGCGCAACACCTCGTTCTATCTGCTCGGCTGGACCCCCGGCAGCTACGACTCGCATAACCCGCTGTTCGCGCTGATGGCCACGCCGGGCGATGGCGGACAAGGGCAGTTCAATCTCGGCACCTACAGCAATGCCAAGGTCGATGCACTGACCAAGGCGATCGCGACCGAAACTGATGTCAAAAAGCGCAACTCGATGATTGCCGAGGCGATGAAGATTCATCAGGACGACGTCGGCCATATTCCGCTGCACCAGCAGGCGCTGGCGTGGGCGATGAAGCGCAATATCGACCTGGTGCAGCTGGCGGACAACTACATGTTCATCAAATGGGTCACGGTAAAGCTGCCATAGAACGGTGATCGGGCATGGACAGCCAAGCGGCACCGGCTCAGGTAGGCGTTCCGCCGATCACCGAGCAAGGCTCGGTGATCCCGCTGAATACGGCTGGCCGCATCTGGGACAGCGACATCTCCTACAGCTTCCGCAATTCGCCGGTGGCGATGACGGCGGCGTTCGTGGCGTTCGTTCTCATTTTTTCGGCGGTGTTCGCGCGCTGGGTTGCGCCGCATAACCCTTTCGATCTTGCCACGCTGAACCTGCTCGACGCCTCGCTGCCGCCGGCGTGGGAGGTGGGCAGCAATCCGGCTTTCTGGCTCGGCACCGATGACCAGGGGCGCGACGTGTTCTCCGCAATTCTGTTCGGGATGCAGGTCTCGCTTGCGATCGGACTCGCGTCGGTGGCGCTGTCGGTGGTGTTCGGCGTCGGCCTCGGACTGCTGTCGGGCTACGTCGGCGGCCGGCTCGACGCATTCATCATGCGCGTGTGCGATGTAATGCTGTCGTTTCCGGCGATCCTCGTTGCGTTGCTGATTGATGGTGTGGCGCGCGCCGCCTTGCCGCGCGACGCGCACAACGACGCTGCGTTCGGCGTGCTGATCATCGCGATCGCTTTGTCGGGATGGGTGCAGTACGCTCGTACCGTGCGCGGCTCGACCCTGGTCGAAAAAAACAAGGAGTATGTGCAGGCGGCGCGGGTGATCGGCGTGTCGCCGTTTGCCATCATGGCGCGGCACGTGCTGCCGAACGTGATGGGCCCGGTGCTGGTGCTGGCAACAGTGCACATCGCCACTGCGATCATTACCGAGGCGACGCTGTCGTTCCTCGGGGTAGGGGTGCCGCCGACCACGCCCTCGCTGGGCACGCTGATTAGGATCGGCAACGAGTTTCTGTTTTCCGGCGAGTGGTGGATCACGATATTTCCCGGGCTGGCCCTGGTATTGCTCGTGCTTTCCGTCAATCTGCTGGGGGATTGGCTGCGCGACGCGCTCAATCCAAAGCTGAGGTAGGTTCTTTCTTAAGGAGATGCCATGAAAACGAAGCTCGCAAGCATTGCTGCAGTGGTTGTGATGGCCGGTTGCGCCTCGACGCCGTTCTCGTACCTTGACGGCAACCGTTATTTCAAGACCCAACTGAACAGCTATTCGGTGATCGTGCTCGATGTCGACGGCCGCAGCGACACGCGCAACCCCGTGATGATCGATCCGGGCCGGCACGTAGTTCGCGTGCAGGGCCCGCCGGCGTCGGGATTCAGATACGGTGAAACGCGCTCGCTGACGCTCGACGTCAAGCCGTGCACCCGCTATTACCTGAAAGCGGTGAAAAAGAACGCGCTCGAGCAGGACTTCGAGCCGCAGGTGGATTACGTGGAGCCGATCGCCGGCTGCACCGCCTAGTCAACCGTTGCCTGCGGCGGCCGAGGGGATCACGATGACCGCGGCCGCTTCGTCTCTGGTTGCGCCTTCCGAGGCGCCGCTGCTTGAGGTGCGCAATCTGCGCATCGAGTTTCCAACGCGTCGGGGCACGCTGGTGGCGGTCGACGACATTTCGTTTTCGATCGGCCCCGGCGAAGTGCTGGGTGTGGTGGGCGAATCCGGCGCCGGCAAGTCGCTGACCGGCGCTGCGATCATTGGGTTGCTGGAGCCGCCAGGCCGAATTGCTGCCGGCGAAGTCAGCCTGGCGGGTCTGCGCATCGACCGACTGCCGTATGACGAGATGCGCAAGATTCGCGGTCGCGAGATCGGCGCCATCTTTCAGGACCCGCTGACTTCGTTGAATCCGCTGTACACGGTGGGGCAGCAGCTCGTCGAAACGATCACGACGCATCTGAATATGTCGTCGGGCAAGGCGCGCACGCGCGCCATCGAGCTGCTGGCATCGACCGGCATCCCGGCTCCCGATCGGCGCATCGATCAGTATCCGCATCAGTTTTCGGGAGGCATGCGGCAGCGGGTAGTGATCGCGCTGGCGCTGGCCGCCGAGCCGAAACTTCTGATTGCCGATGAGCCGACCACTGCGCTCGATGTCTCGATTCAGGCGCAGATCATTTCGCTGCTGAAGAACCTGTGCCGTGAGCACGGCACCGCGGTGATGCTGGTCACGCACGACATGGGAGTGATCGCCGAAACCGCCGATCGGGTTGCCGTGATGTATGCCGGCCGTATCGCCGAAATCGGGCCGGTATCAGACGTGATTCATCGGCCGCAGCATCCATACACCGTCGGCCTGATGGGATCGATTCCGACCTTCGGCCACGAGAAGGACCGATTAACGCAAATCGACGGCTCGATGCCGCGACTGACGGCGATTCCAGGCGGCTGTGCCTTTCACCCGCGTTGCGTGCATGCATTCGAGCGCTGCCCGCGCGAACGGCCGGGTCTGTTGCCCGCAGGCACCTCGATGGCGGCGTGCTGGTTGCACGACGTGACAGACCGCAGGGCGGCGGCATGAGTTCGCCATGAGCGCGGTGCGGCAAGACAGCCAGAGCAAGCAGTGGCAGCCGGCCGCCGCCGACGTCATCGTGCGCGCTGAAGACATCGCGAAGTATTTCGACGTTTCGCCACCCTGGCTCAACCGGGTACTTGAGCGGCAGGATCGCGCCATTCTGCACGCGGTCGACGGCGTCAGCTTCGAGATCAAGCGCGGCGAAACGCTGTCGCTGGTGGGTGAATCAGGCTGTGGCAAATCGACCGTCGCACGCTTGCTGGTCGGGCTCTACACGCCGACCAAGGGGCGCATCAACTTCTTCGGCCGCGATCTGAGGGAAATGAACTCGCAGCGCGGCCGCGTTCTGCGGCAAAAGCTGCAGATGATCTTCCAGGACCCGTTCGCCAGCCTGAATCCGCGCTGGCGCGTCGCCGACATCATCGCCGAGCCGTTAAAGGCGCATGGGCTGATGAAGGACAAGGCGCAAATTCTGGCGCGCGTCGACGAGCTGCTGCAGCAGGTGCGGCTGGCACCGGCCGACAAGGAAAAGTATCCGCACCAGTTTTCAGGCGGGCAGAGGCAGCGCTTGTCGATCGCGCGTGCGCTTGCGACGAAGCCGGAATTTCTGGTGTGCGACGAACCGACCTCCGCGCTCGACGTGTCGGTGCAGGCGCAGGTGCTGAATCTGATGAAGGAGCTGCAGCGCGAGATGGGGCTGACGTACCTGTTCATCTCGCACAACCTCGCCGTGGTGCATCACATTTCAGATCGCGTCGGCGTGATGTACCTGGGCAAGATCGTCGAGCTGGCGACGCGCACGACATTGTTCAAGACGCCGCGCCATCCGTATACGCGCATGCTGCTCGACGCAATTCCCGATCTGGAAATGAGCGGGCGTGCGCGCACGCCGGTCGCCGGCGAAGTGCCGAATCCGCTCACTCCGCCGCCGGGCTGCACCTTTCACCCGCGCTGCCCGCATGCGAACGAGCGATGCCGGATTGAAGTGCCGATTCTGAAGATGTATCGGCATGCAGGCGGCGAAACGCAGGCTGCCTGTCACGGCGTCGAAGAGGGAAGAATCTAGCTGCAGTTCGCCAGCGGCAGCTGCAATGCCTGCAGCACTCCGGTGTCGTCCTCGACGAATGCGACCAGTGCCAGATCGCGCGCGGGCGTCGCGGGCACACTCAGCGAGACGGTCTGTGTTCCGAGCGGCAACGGTCCGGACCATGCGCGCGTGACGCGATCGTTCGCCAGCGTCTCTCCGCGGTTTTCGCCTGCCGTGACCTTGGTCGAAATGCCGTTCTGCACCAGCGCAACGACCAGGCGCGGGTTCTTCGCGGCATTCGGCGTAGCAAGCTCGGCATGCGCTCGCAGATCAACCTTTCCGCCCTGCGTCTCGACTCGGTCGAGAGTTATCGTGGCTGCGGCCGGGCGCTGATTCACGGCGCGCAACTGTGCGTCGAAGGCGGACGATTGCGACCAGTTCGTTTCGCGGCCCTGCACGAAAACGCCGGGCGTGTAACGCGTGTTGTTGCGGTTAAGCGCAGCAAGCTGCGACTGGCGGTCGTTGAATTCGCGTTTTGCAAACGGATCTTTCCAGCCGATGTAATCCCAGTAACCGACGTGCAGCGCCAGCGGTACTGCGCGGCTCGAGTCAATGCGCGACGGCAGCTGCGACAGCCAGCGGTCGGCCGGCGGACAGCTCGAACAGCCCTGCGAGGTGTAAAGCTCGACCAGCGCGACGGTGGTCTTGGGGCTGGTGGCCTGGCAAGTGGCGGCGTAAGCGGCGGGCAGGGCGGCGACAACGGCGCTAAGGGCGGCAACGGCTATCAGGTTTCGCATAGGTTCTCCCGAACAGGCACCTTGGTCGTTGCCCGGCCGTCGTCATTACGATCCGGCCACCGAAATCATGTCCTGCAACGCACGCAGATGCCTGTCGAGCGCCTTGCGGCCGCTCGCGGTCAGCCGATACCATGTGACCGGCTTGCGATCGACAAATGCGCGGCGCAGCCCGATGTAGCCATCGTCTTCGAGCCGCCGCAGCTGTGCCCCGAGGTTGCCATCGGTCAGCTCGAGCTGTTCCTTGAAGCGTGCGAAGCTGATCTCGCCATGGCGTGCCAGCAGCACGCTGATGGCCAGCCGGACGCGATGCTCCAGCGCCGCGTCCAGACCGTCCAGTGCCTTCATTTCTGCCCAACCGGGTGACGCTTACGCTGATTGAAGCCGGCCAGTAACAGCGCTACCGCAACGATCAACCCGGTAGCTGTCCAGACATAAGGGAGCTTGAACAGCGACAGAGCGACGTAGCCGGCGAACATCGGCACTGCACTCCAGAGCAAGGGGCGCTCAAGATGTACACCAGCGAGTGCATACGTCAGACCGGCCACCAGCAAAAGATTCGTTGCGGCCGCCGCGGCGCCGATCTTGCCGGCTAAAGCGGGCACGATCACCAGAACGAAAGCCAGCGCCGCCAGCAGCCAGTGATACGCATACCGGCGCCCGAGTGCGGCATCGTGGACGCCGGTTTGCGCGCCTCGCCGCGCGCCAATCCACCAGCTCGCCAAGCCACCGGCGGGTGCGACGATAAGCCAGTACAGCCCGGCCCAGCGCGGCGCGAAATCCGGCAGGGCGAAGCCGATCGCCACCAGCCCCGCCCACATGAAGTAGATCATCGGGATGCCGTCGTCGCGCTCTTCGCGCCGCACCGCACTGGCAACGTAATCCAGGTCTTCCTTGACTCGATCGATCGCGGTCATTTGTCCTCTCCTGAAAGTGAAAACATAGTACTCTGAGATTCAGAGTTGTCAAGCGGTAGCATCAAGCTTTGTCAATGACAAAGCAGCCATGCAATCGAACAGTTTGTTACTGAGCGTGTTTTTCACCTCGACGGCCGCAACGCTTGCGCTGCCCGCCGCGTCGCAAACGGCGCAGACCAGCGAACATCCGGTTCGCATCGTCACGGTCACCCCCGCACTCGCGAATCCGTGGTCGCTCGCGTTCCTGCCGGACGGCCGGATGCTCGTCACCGAGCGCGCGGGTCGGCTGCGCGTGATTGCAAAAGACGGCACGCTCGATTCCAAGCCGGTCGAAGGGCTGCCGCGCGTCGATGCACAGGGGCAGGGCGGCTTGCTCGAGGTTGCGCTGCATCCAAAGTACGCGGACAACGGCTGGGTCTATCTGACCTATGCGCAGCGCGATCAAACGGGCGCCAACGGCACCGAGGTCGCGCGCGGAAAACTTGCCGGCGGGCCCGGCAACTACCGGCTGCAGCAGGTCGAGACGCTGTTCCGCATGCAGCCGAAGTCGAATGCCGGGCAGCACTTCGGCGCGCGCATCGTGTTCGATCGGGACGGCATGATGTACGTCACTCTCGGCGACCGCGGCGAGATGAAGCGCGCGCAGGATCTCGGCGATCACGCCGGCAAGATTCTGCGGCTGACCGATGACGGCAAGGCGGCGCCCGGCAATCCGTTTGCGAAGAACCCGGATGCGCGCCCCGAGATCTATTCGCTCGGCAATCGCAGCGTGCAGGGCGCGGCGTTGCATCCCTCCACCGGCGTGCTGTGGGCGACCGAGCACGGCCCGCAGGGCGGCGATGAGTTGAACGTGATCAAGGCCGGTACCAACTACGGCTGGCCGGTGATCACCTATGGTGTCAATTACGGCATCGGCACCAAGATCGGTGAAGGCACCGCGAAGCAGGGAATGGCGCAGCCGCTGAAGCAGTGGACGCCGTCGCCGGCGTTATCGGGCATGGCGTTTTATACCGGTGACAAGTTTCCGAAGTGGCGCGGCGATCTGCTACTGGGCGCGCTGCGCGGGCAGTCGCTGATCCGGGTGCGGCTCCACGGCGAAGTGGTGGTCGAAGATGAGTTCATGCTGAGCGGCCAGTTGCCGCGCATTCGCGACGTAAGAGTCGGCCGCGACGGTTACGTATACCTGCTCAGCGATCAATCCAACGGCGCGTTGCTGCGGCTGGAACCCGGGCAATAGGTTCGCGCACCACCGCCATCCATTTCGGCTTGCCGCCCGTACCGCTGTTGTCAGTTGTTTTCCAAGGAGAGGTACGTAAATGAAAGACACGATCAAGGCTGCGTTATTCACTGCCCCGCTTGTC
>JBGSWY010000126.1:0-7536 GCA_041751715.1 Burkholderiaceae bacterium | reverse complement strand
ATCGAGCGCCGCGCTGGTCGGGCCGAGGTCTTCGAGCTCCGCGTACAGGCGATCGATCAGCCCGCACGACACGAGCACATTCAACATGCGCGACGGTTTCTGCTCCATCAATCCGCGCGAAATTTCCTGCATCACTCTCTCCGGAACGAGCGCGTCGGCTTCGCCGTTGCGGACCATCTGACGCATCAATGCCGCCGTTTCAGGGGCGACCTTGAAGCTGGGAAAGCGCGCCGCAAAGCGCGCCACTCGCAAAATGCGCACCGGATCTTCGACGAATGCCGGACTGACATGCCGCAGCACGCCGGCATCCAGGTCACGTTTGCCTTCGTACGGATCGATCAGCACACCGTCATCGTTCAGCGCCATCGCGTTGATGGTCAGATCGCGCCGCGCCAGGTCCTGCTCGAGGGTCACGTCCGGCGCTGCGTGCGCGGCGAAGCCCTTGTAGCCGGGCGCAGTCTTGCGCTCGGTGCGTGCCAGCGCGTATTCCTCCTGTGTTTCGGGATGCAGAAACACCGGGAAATCCTTGCCGACCGGCCGGTAGCCGAGTGCTGTCATCTCCTCCGGCGTTGCGCCGACCACGACCCAGTCGCGGTCGGTTTCAAGCGCAGCGTCCAGCTCGCCCATCTTGCGTCGCGTCGTGCCAAGCAGGTGGTCGCGCACGAAGCCGCCGACTCGATACGCCTTCACGCTAATTGTCGATCGTCTCGGTTTCTGCCTTGGCCGCGGCGATCCACTGCTGCATCGGCGGCAACGCCAGCACGCTTTCAGAATAGGCGGCGAGCAGCGGCGGCAGTTTGACCCCATAGCTGGTAAAGCGCGTCACAACCGGCGCATAGAACGCGTCAGCGATCGAGAAGTTTCCGAACAACATCGGGCCGCCCTGCGCGAGACAATCGCTCCAGATGTCCTGGACGCGCGCAATGTCGGCGGCTACGTCTTCCCGGTCCTGCGCCACAGAGCCTTTGGTGCCATGTCGCGAGCGGATATCCATCGCCATGTGCGTGCGCAGCGCTGCAAAGCCCGAATGCATTTCCGCGACTATCGAGCGCGCGTGTGCCCGAGCCGCGGTCTCGCGCGGCCACAGCCTTCCTTCGGCGTATTTCTCGTTGACGTACTCGCAGATCGCGAGCGAATCGAACACCGTCAGCTCTTCATCGAGCAGGCACGGAACACGGCCGCTGGGCGAATAGCGCAGGATCTTTTCCTTCGTGCCTGGTTGATTCAACGATATGTTGATCTCGTCGAACGCAACGCCGGCCTGCTTCAACGCCAGCCAGGGGCGCAGCGACCACGATGAGTAGTTCTTGTTGCCGATGGCGAGCCTTAGAGTCATTGTGGTTTGCCTGTCTGTCCACCGCGGTAGACGGGTTCTATTTCCTTGATGTTCTCGCGGAACATCGTTTCGTATTCGTTGCGGAAATAGGCCGCGGCTGCATCGAGCGACTGGTCGCGCTGTTCGTCGCTGGTCAGCCAGTTGAAGGCGTTGTAGCGGGCCGCGGCGTACATCAACACCGCACGCACCCAGTCGGGCGAATGCTGCTCACCCATCTCGTTGGCAAGCGTGACGAAGCGATCGGCCGCTTCGAGGAACTCATCGGGGATTTCGTATTTGCTGGCTGCCATATTGATCAACGCCCCGCCTGCGTGCGGTAGGTACTGAACCGGGTGCGAGCATGCTGGTTCGACAGGTAGGCAGGCGCTTCGGCTTCCATCGGGGTCATCTGAATCCCGAGTTCCGGCGCCGGCGTATACGGCTGTTCGCTGGCGACGTTATCGACCTTCATCGAATCCAGATTGTCGCGCGACATCAACGGCTCCCCGGGCATCAGCTCCATCAGCGCTGCCTGCACGCGTGCAAGACCCGACGGGAGTGCAATCACCGGCCGGTCGTGCCCGCTCGCCCCGGCGGCAAACTTCACCAGGTCGCGCAGACGATAGATGCGCGGGCCGGCAAGCTCATAGACTCTGTCGTAGGTGTCGAGATTGTCCAGCGCACGCACGAAGGCATCGGCAACGTCGCCGACCCACACGGGCTGAAAACGCGCGTTGGCGCCGCCGATCGGCAGCACCGGAAAAAACTTCGCCAGTGTTGCGAACAGGTTCAGAAAGTTGTCCTCCGGACCGAAAACCACCGATGGGCGAAAGATCGTCCAATCCAGTGGCGAGCCCTGCACCAGTGCGTCGCCGTCGCCCTTGCTGCGCTGATACATCGACGGGCCGTTCGAATCGGCGCCGAGCGCGCTCATGTGCAGCAAGCGATCCACACGCCGCTTGTCACACGCCGCCACGATGCGGCGCGGCAGCTCGACGTGTGCGCGCGCAAACTCGCGCCCGTAGGGAGAGCCGTGCGAGCCGTGCAGCACTCCGATCAGGTTGATCACGGCGTCCTTGTCGCGCACCAGCTGGCTCAGTGCAGCGTCGTCATGCACGTCGCCTTCGACTACGTCGACCGTCGGCAGCAAAATCAGGTGGCGCGCCCGCGCGCGCCGGCGTGTCGGCACGGTGACCCGCAATCCGCGCTCGGCCAGCCGCGCAACGATATGGCGCCCGATGAAGCCGGTACCGCCGATGACAAGGATGTTGGAATGCTGCATGGATTCGCCGATGGAGCGGCGAATTCTATTCTGCGAGCGGGGCGGCGCGTTACGGCAGTTCGGTTGTTCCGGCGACTTTGGGCGAGATCGTTCCGAGGCTCGCTTTCAACGACGGCGTTTTGTTGTCGAACACCGCCGCGTAATAGATGCTGTTCGACATCACCTTCTTGACGTAGTCGCGGGTTTCGTTGAACGGAATCGTCTCGGCGAACACTGCGCCTTCGACCGGCCGCGTCAGCGAAGAGCGCCACGCGCGCGGGCGTCCGGGCCCGGCGTTGTAGGCCGCCGTGGCCAGGATCGGCGAGCCATCAAGATCGTCGAGCACCATTTTGAGATAGCCGGTGCCCAGCTGCAGATTGATGTCAAGGTCATTGACTTGCGCCGCCGTGAAGTTCGGCACCTTGAGCCGCCGCGCCACGTAGCGCGCCGTTGCCGGCATCAATTGCATCAACCCGCTGGCGCCTACGGAAGATTTGGCGTCCATGATGAAGCGTGATTCCTGACGGATCAGCCCATATACCCAGTTTTCATCGAGCCCGAGGGGTGCCGAATACTGAATCAGCGAATCGCGAAACGGCGCCGGAAAGCGTTGCTCGAAGTCGAACTCGGTCTTGGTGCGATCCGATGTGTTGATCATGCGGTCGAGCACCCCGCGCTTGCGGGCAAACTCGGCCGCTGCCAGCAACTGGCGGTCGCTCAGACCGCGCATCTGCCAGTTCCACTCCCGATTGCCGTCGACCCGCATGCCGAGTTCGTAGAACTTGAACGCGCGCACGAACCCGCGATTCGCTTCGAATGGCGCGATTTCCTCGGCGGTCGGCGCCTCGGCGCGTGGCGGCAGGGTGAACGCCTGTCCGAGCTCTTCGGCCGCGAGCTGACCGTAAAAGTGAAACTGCTGCGAGATGCGCGCGAAATGATCCTGTGCTTCGGCCGGCCGGCCCGCGTGGCGCAGTGCGCGGCCATACCAGTAGATCCACGTGGGCTCCTCGCGCAGTGCGGGCGGCATGCGATCGATCGTGCTTTTCACGGTCTTCCAGTCGCTCGCGCGCAATGCGCTGCGCACCTGCCACTCGAGCACTTCGTTCACTCGTGCGGCATCCGGGCCGATCCCGACGTGCTCGCCGCCGCGGCGGTACCAGTCGTTGGCCTCGGGCATCAATCGCAACGCCGCCATGTGACCGATGCGACCCCATACGATGCCGCGTTGCTGGGGTGTCAGCAGCAGGTGCAGCGAGCCAGCGTACTCGGCCGCGTCCTGTGGATTGTCGCGCGCGAGCCGCGCGATGGCGACCATCGCCAACTCGCGCTGCACCTCTGTCAGGCGCCGCTCGTGCGCCGTCAGCCATGCAGCGGGCCGATCGATCGCCTGCGCCACCATTTTCTGATCGACCGCTCGGCCGCTGGCATCGAGCGCTCGCTCGCCCAGGCGCTTGGCGGTGGTGAACTGGTTCTGTTCCACCAGCGCGCGCACCCGCTCCCATATCGAGATGCGGCTGTTGGCCAGCAGCGCCTCGGTCAACTCGAGACAGCCGTCGCCCGCAGAGTCTTTGGTGTTGGCAAGCAACTGGCGAGCATCGCGCGCAAACACGTCTGCCTGCTGGGCCACGGCCTTGCGATATTTCGACAGTGCGAGGTAGCAGCGCAACTGGCTGTCGTCATCCCACCATCCGGGCAACAGCTGTGCCGCCTCGCGCTCGAGGCCTGGGTAGTCGCCGCGCCTCGCCAGTGCAAGCGCCCAGTCCAGTCGCAGCCGGTCTGAAATGTAGGTGTCTGCATGACGGCGCATGAACTGCGCAACGTCGTCGGCTGCGCTCGGCTCATCGCTGCGAATGCGTTGAAGCAACTGCCAATACTCCACATAGTTCGCCAGGGGATGCGCGGGAAGGCGAGTTGCGGACTGCGCCAGCCGATCGCGGTCGCCGGCACGCGCGGCATCACGGGCGCTTAAAAAGGTCTGATCGGCCACCGACAGATCGCCGGAGGCTGCCGATGCACGCGCAGGGGCTGCATGCACGGACACCGGTGCGAACGCAGACGCGGTGAGCGCAATGAACGTATAGACTGCAAAAAGAAGTTTCATCGAACGAAGATTAGATCATGCGTGCGCGTGCCGAGCCGCAGATTGCCACTAATGCGCAACGTTATTCCTTGGCATGGCCCGTTGGGAACGGCGGTTGGATAAGCAAGCTGAAAGGAAGTTGCAACGGGCCCGGTTGATCGAGGCGCGAAATTCGCTCGCCGACCGCAAGTCGCTCGAATCGGCTTTACAACAGCGCGCCGCCGACTGGCTGCGACAGGCCGATGTGCACGCGGTGGGGTTTTATTTTCCGATTTGCGGCGAGCCTGATCTGCGAACAGTCATGGGGCAATGGCTGGCGCGGGATTCCCGTCGGGTCGCGGCGTTGCCTGTCATAAACGGCGAGCTACTCGAATTTCACGCGTGGACCGCGGACGCGCCGATGCAGGCGGGTCGCTTCGGGATTCCGGTTCCGGCGCAGGGACGCTTGGTGCAGCCGGAGTGCATGCTCATTCCGTGCGTCGGCTTCGATCGAAAGCGCTTTCGACTAGGCTACGGCGGCGGCTATTACGACCGCGCGCTGGCCGCCCTGATGCCCTGGCCGCTCGCCGTGGGCATTGCGTTCGAAGCAACAAGGGTCGAGTCGATCGATCCGCAGCCCCACGACGCCCAGCTCGACGTTGTCATCACCGACGCTGCGCAGTATTAGCTACCGAACGCCGCGGGGCGAGGAGTCGACGCCTCCCGCTTTTTATGACGTTGTTCCGCGGGCGGACGCGCGGCCGCTCCGAAGGTAGCCCGCCAAACTAATCAGTCCGAGGGCACGTGCGACGGCGGAGCCGTCGCGTACACGAGGACTGCTGGGGCTATGTCTGTCGCAACGGACCGCGCTTGAATTCGGCGCGAATCCAGTCGCGGAAAGCCATTACGTGTGGCGCGCTGCGCGTTTCAACGTTCTCGATCAGCGCGTACCGGTAGCCGGTAGGCATTCTGAGTGCCGGAAACGGTGCAACCAGGTCGCCGCTCGCCAGCAGATCGTCTATGAATGGCGTGCGTGCCAGCACGACCCCCTGGCCCCGCACGGCCGCCTGCACCGACTGATCGATGAAAGTGAAGATCAGCCGCGGAGCGGGAGGCACCGCACGCACGCCGGCGAACTCAAACCAGCTTGGCCACGTGCTGGTGACCGCCGTCGGCATCGAATCGTCGAGTTCAAGCAGCGGCAGCGCGAATAGATCCTGCGGCTTGCGCAACGCTGCCGCGCTGCGTTCGAGCAGCAAGGGCGACAGCGCCGGCACGACTTCTTCGTCGAGCAGTACCGGTGCGTCGTGGGGGAGCGCCGCCGGCCGGGTCCAGCGGACGGCGATATCGACGCCTTCCGTGTCGATGTCGATGAAGCGATCACCGGCATCGATCCGGATCTCGATCTGCGGATGTTCGCGCTGGAACATGGCGAGCCGGGGCACCAGCCACAGCGAAGCGAACGATGCGTAGGTAGTGACCGTGACCCGGGTCGGGCTGCCCGCTCCGCGGATCTCTCGTACCGCGCGGTCGACCTGTTGCAGCGCCTGCTGCACAGCGCTCGACAGCCGTTGCCCGGCTGGCGTCAGCGCCAGCGATCGGGTTCGCCTGATGAAAAGCGGCTTGCCCACCTGCCGCTCGAGCGCCGCTACCTGCCGGCTGATCGACGATTGGGTGAGGTTGAGCTCGGCCGCGGCCAAGGTAAACGACATCAGTCGCGCCGACGCTTCGAAGCCGCGCAGCGCGCTCAGTGCGACCGGGCGGCGCCGGCTGACGGCACGAGATGACATCGCGGTGACGATACATGCGGTCAACGCATGCATCAACTGCGTTCTTTTCGTTTGTCGCCGAGCGCCGGCAGGGCTGTAATGCCAGTCATGCAGTTGCAAGCATGCAAAGGATGCATACGATGAAAAACCATGCGACCACCCTGAAAACACTCGATCTACCGGGCGGCACCCTCGTGCCGTTTCCGTCTGTGCCCGGCGAAGCGGTGCGGATTCTGTACGGCAGAGTCTGGCTGACCGAGGAAGGCAACGCGCGCGATTCGTTTCTGGCCAGCGGCGAAGAAGTCGCCCTTCACAGTCGCGGGCTCGCAGTGATCGAAGCTCTGGGTCCGGCACGCATTCAATGGATCAAGCCGGTTCACGAGCGAATGACATTAACCGAGCTGGCCGGCCGTGCGATTGCGCGCGCACGTCTGTGGCTGCGCCGCAGGCAGCGATCGGCCGAATGCCGGGTCAGTTAAGAACTTCCTGAGCTGGGGACGTCAGCTGGAGCCGATGACACAGCTCGGTCGTCGCGTCCGCCTGATTTAGCGTGTAGAAGTGCAGGCCCGGCACGCCGGCAGCCAGCAACTTGTCACATAAGCCGGCGACCACGTCGAGTCCGAAATCGCGAATCGCTGCGCGATCTTCGCCGAAGCTTTCAAGCCGCCGTCGAATCCAGCGCGGAATCTCGGCGCCGCAGGCATCCGAAAAGCGGGCCAGTTGCGTGTAGCTGACGATCGGCATGATGCCCGCCACGATCGGCACGTTGCAGCCGAGTGCGCGCACATCGTCGACGAAGCTTGAGTACGCGTCCGGGTTGTAGAAATACTGCGTAATTGCGGAGTCTGCTCCTGCGTTCACCTTGCGCACGAAGCTCTGCAGATCGTCGGCCGGCGAGCGCGCTTGCGGGTGATATTCGGGATACGCCGCGACTTCGATGTGAAACCAGTCGCCGGTTTCAGCGCGAATGAACTCGACCAGCTCATTTGCGTATCGAAAATCGCCCGCGCCGCGCGGCGCGCCGGACGGCAGATCGCCGCGCAGCGCGACTATGCGTCGGATTCCCGCTGCGCGGTACACCGCCAGCAGTTGCGCCACCTGTTGGCGCGTGGTTCCCATACATGAAACATGC
>JBGSWY010000125.1:0-6938 GCA_041751715.1 Burkholderiaceae bacterium | reverse complement strand
GCCGGCATCGGCCGAGATCTAGGCGACTGCGTGCTCCGGTGGCAGTCGCGCAATCTCGTGCGCGAGCGCGGTGCCGTAGCCCGCAGGCGCGCAGAGCAGGACGACGCGGCGGTTCAGCAGCGCGTCGGCGAGCTGCGTCTGCACGAGGGCGCGCTCGACGTACGCCGAACGCGCTTTGGGTGGTTGAATCTTGGTGCGAGCGAAGGTCATGCGGTGCGATCGACGACGTCACTACTATCGCCGACTGGATCAACCGACTTGTTGGATTATCACTAGATATGACTATCGCAATGGAGTGCGAGCAATGCCGATGAAAAATCCGGCTCATCCCGGGGGCCTCATTCGCCGGGAGATCATCGAGCCTCTGGAGCTGTCGGTATCGGCAGCGGCCGAGATCCTTGGCGTATCTCGCCAAGCTGTCTCCATGTTGCTCAACGAGCGCACGGATCTGTCGCCGGATATGGCATTGCGGATCGAAAAGGCCTTCGGTCCGAAGATGGACCACCTGATGAGGATGCAGCTCGCGTTTGATCTGGATCAGCAACGACAAGTCGAGGCGTCGATCAAGGTGAAGCGATACCAGCCGGCCTAGTGCCGACTCTGGCGCGAGCGCAGGAGGTATGCACCCAGCTCAGCCCGGGGGGGCGAGAAGTCGAGTTCGTTCGGGGTTCGGAGCGCTGTGATGACGATCGAGATGCCGAGCAGGGTGCGGCGACAACCGCTCAGTGAGCGGACCTGCACGAAGGCCGTTTTCGACGGCGATCAGCGTCGGGCAACCATTGCTACCGTTTGGGTCGCAGCGGCTTGGACGGTCGCTTGCGGCGCCGTCGCGTAGTCGGTCGCTAGGTAGTCGATGAAACCGCCGATCGATGCGGTGATAACGATGGCAGCAGCAGCGAAGACGGAGCGCGCGGCGGTCGACGGTGTGAGTTCGTGGTTCATTTGAAACTCCTTCTGGTGGGCGTTGTGACAAACGAATCGTCTGCCCGGACCCCCGTTCAGGTCTTTGGTGCACGCCTTAATCCGCCTTAATCGTTATGAATTTGCCCCCAGTGAGTGCTGCTCTGCCGCTTAAGATTCGGCTCGTAGCAGAGATGCTTAACCGTTCCGACATGGACACCACGACCTTGGAGTTGCGCTTCGGCGGCGCTCGTCTCGACGTCGAGCGGCGCCAGTTGTTAATCGATGGGCAGCCCGCCAAGCTCGGCGCGCGCGCCTTTGACGTGCTGCTGGCGTTGGTCGAGCGGCGCGACCGCACGGTAGGGAAGAACGAGCTGTTCGAACTCGTCTGGCCCGGCGTGGTGGTCGAAGAGAACAACTTGCAGGTACACATCTCGGCCCTTCGCAAACTGCTCGGGCCGCAAGCGATCGCAACAATCCCGGGGCGCGGCTATCGCTTTACTGGCGCGGTCGACGGTGCAATGGACACCAACACGAGCGCCTCGGTGCAGTCACCCACTCCGGCGGCGCAGGACATCAATGCGCCTGCGACACGCCTGACCAACCTTCCAAAGGAGCTGCCGCTGCTGTACGGCCGCGAAGCGGACCTGCGAGCGCTGTGTTCGCTGATCGACGCGCACCGACTCGTTACCGTCGTGGGAGCGGGCGGCATCGGCAAGAGCCAACTGGCCCTAACGGCTGCGCACTCGCTCGCGAGCCCGCTGCCGGACGGCGTGTGGATGGTCGAGTTGGCCGGCCTGTCCCAACCGGAGCTCTTGCCGAACGCCGTGGCTCAGGCGCTCCACCTAGGGATGCTGGGTCGGGGTACGGCGCTCGATGAGCTGGTCACCGCCATGGCGCCGCGGAATCTGCTGCTGGTACTCGACAACTGCGAACACCTGCTCGACGCAGCCGCGGCGCTTGTACAGGCCGTCATGCAAGGTGCACCCAATGTCACGGTGCTGACGACCAGCCAGGAACCGCTGCGCCTGCCGGCCGAGCAGCAATACCGAGTCGTGCCGCTGGCAATACCGGCCGCGACTGCGGTGACCGGCGCGCGCGAGTTCGGCGCCGTGGCCTTGTTCGAGGCACGAGTGCGAGCGGTGGATCCACGCTTCGCGATGAATGACGAGAGTCTGGCGCTGGTGATCGACATCTGCCGCCGGCTCGACGGCCTGCCGCTAGCCATCGAGCTTGCTGCAGCACGGGTGGCCACGCTCGGCCTGCGCCCTGTGCGCGACAAGCTCGATGCGCGGTTCAAGCTGCTCACCGGGGGCTCGCGCACTACCTTGCGTCGTCACCAAACCCTGCGCGCCGCGCTGGAGTGGAGCCACAACCTGCTTAACGACGCTGAGCAGGCCGTCTACCGGCGCCTCGGCGTGTTTGCCGGCGGCTTCACGATGGAGATGGCGCAAGCCGTGGCCGGGGACGCGCAACTCGATGAGTGGGCTGTGCTCGACCATCTCAGCGCGCTCGTCGATAAGTCATTGGTCGTGTGGGACGCGCGTGATGCGCCTCGCTACCGCCTGCTCGAGTCGGCTCGTGCCTTTGCGCTGGAGCAACTGGCCGCGGGCGAGACGGCCGATGTGCTAAAGCGGCATGCCCTTGCCATGCAGAGCTTTCTGGAGCGGGTTGATGGCGCCAATCTCGATGGCGAACTGCGAACCGACCAGTACGTTGCGCTGGTGTTACCGGAACTCGACAACCTGCGGGCTGCCCATGCCTGGGCAATCAGTGAAGCCGGTGACCCGCTGGTCGCGATCGGACTCGCGGCGCATGCAGGCTCGCTCATCGATTACGCGATCGAATGCGTCGACTGGTTGGTGCCGCTGCGGCACCACGTCGAAAACGGTGCGGCGGACTGCGCCGTCGCTGCGCGTTACTGGAGGGCCATCGCTGCGGGCAACATGAGCGGCCGCGTGCCGCGCAGCTTGCAGGTGGAAGCAGCAGATCGCGCCCTCTCGCTGTATCGGACGCTTGGCCAGCCCCGCCGGGTCTTTTCCAGTCTGATCCGGCTCGCACAAAACCGCAGCGCTCAGCACGACCACGCGGCCGCTCAGGTCGCCCTCGACGAAGCGCGCGGCCTCCTTCGGCCCGACTGGCCCGCCGAGTTTCGCATTCTCCTGTTGCGCAGGGACGGTCAACTCGCTTTGGTAGCTGGCCGGCTCACCGAGGCGCTCGCACTCTTCCGCGACGTCGTCCGCGTCAGTGCGTCAACAGGAGACTGGCGCCTCGAGGTGATGGCCCGGAACAACCTTGCGTATCTGTTGTGGCAAATGGGGCCGATCGAAGAAGCCGCTCGTGAGGCATGCAAACTCGCGGAGGAGTTGCGTGCGCGACCGGCGGGTCACGAAGATATGGCCATCTTGTTCGCCAATGTGGTGGGCATTCTGAGCGAGATGGGCCGCGTCGACGAGGCGTCGACTGCGGCCGCCGAGGCCTTGCCGCTGATGGGCCGCGCCCGAAGGTATTACGTCGAAGAGTGGGCGTACTTGTTCTGGCGCCGGGGGCAAATCGATACCGCTACGCTGTTGCTCGGCGCGTCCGACGCGCAACTCGTTCGCGATGAAGTGCCGCTTCAAGAGTGTGAGCGGCGCTTGATTGCCGAGGCTCGCGCAGCACTCGAGGCTCAGCTGCAACCAGGGGCTTTAGCCAGAGGTCTCGCCGCCGGAGCCGCGCTCGGCGAACGGGAGTTGCTTGCGTTGATCTCCGAGGTCTTGGCACAACCGCTCGAAAACGATCCGTGCGCGGCGCGACTAGATTCACCCTCGATAGAAGTAGGGATCATGCACGCTGACCGCCGTGATGCTGTCGATCGGTAGATTGTTGTTGCGCGCGGGTTCGCGAATCGCCTCCGGAGTCGGAGCGGCGCGCATCGGCGGGCCGCATTGGCGAACTGCTCATACATTCGAGAACGCCAATACGCATAGACTCCTTCAGCACTAGTTTCGTCTACCTCACAGACTTTGCCCACCACAATCACCTTCTTCTCGGGCATCGCTTCTCGCACGTACCGTGCCTTGACTCGCTTCCGATTGTCGGCTTTGTCGCAAACAAGGCATGCGTTGCAGACGGCAGCCTCGGCCGAATTCAGCCAGCAAACGCCTTACCCCTTTGCAGCAGATACGAAGCGATCGGCGATCAGCCCCTGAGCGCCTGCGCCACGCGGCGCACGAACTCCGCCGAATGCGCCCCGTCGAGCCAGCGTGCAACGACCACCGCTTCGTTGTCCGGATCGATCCACACCATGTGGCCGCCTGCGCCGAACATGAACCAGCTCGAGCGTGAGGCATCGGCGAGCAGGCGCCCGTCGCGATTGAGCCATGTTAGCCAGCCGTAGAACGGTGCCACCGCGCAGGGTTCGTGCATGCGCTGCACCCACTCGCGCGGAATGATCTGCCGACCCTGATGCGCGCCGCCGTCCAGCAGCAGTTGCCCGATACGCGCCTGGTCACGCGCGCTGATTTTCACGCCGCCGCCCCAGTGCGTGCCACCGGGAACCGACTGCATGCGCTGGCCACCGATTTCAACCCAGGCATCGTCGTAGCCCTCCCACTGGAAATCGCGGCCGCCGCCGATCGGGCGCAACACGCTCTCGAGGAACACCTCGGGCAGCGGCCGCTTGAAGAGGTGAAGCAGCGCCAGCGACAACTGGTTGATGCGCACGTCGTTGTATTCCCAGTAGCTGCCCGGCTCACGCAGCGGACGAAGCTCGCCTTTCTTGCCCGCGGCCGGCTTCGGGTCGTGAGACACGTGCCGGAAATGCTCCACCTGGTCGGGCATGCCGAAACACTCGCCTTGCCATTCGCTGGTCTGCGTGAGCAGGTGCTGCCATGTGATCACGCGGTTGTGCGTTGAATCGAAGCCGATGCCCGGCAGCCGGTCGCTTACGCGCGCGCCCGGTTCGAGCAGTCCGCGCGAATGCGCGATGCCCGCGAGCAGCGCGAGGTACGTCTTCGCGACGCTGAAAGTCTGGTCCGCGCGATCGGGTTCGCCCCAGGCGGAGACTTCCTCGCCGTGCACACGGATAACGCCGGAGACACCGCCGCGGGGATGCACCGGCCCGCGCAGGCGGTTGAACGGCGGCGGGTCATCGTGATGTACGCCCCAATGCGCAAGGTCAGCTGTCGGATCGCGCGGCCACGGAATCTCGTGCGACTGCGCAAAGGTGATTGCTTCTTTGAACTGCTGCATGACACGCATGGTAGCCATCGTAAACATTGGATGCGGCGACAAGGTCCGCTTCCGGTGTGTCTGCCGCCATCACGCTTCGGATCGCGTAGACCGAATAGAGGAAGCCGGTTGGATGACTTCCCGTCAGAGGGTGCATCTCACAGAATTGAGCTTGATCAGGAGTGAACGCAATGGACTTTCTTGACTGGCTCACCGTGCTCTTCTCGTTTGGGATCGCGCTGTACCTCGTTTTTGACGGCGGAGGCTCAGATAGAGACTGGCCACCCACGCCACCCCCTAGTGAAGACGAACGTCGCCTTGGATAGCTGAGGTTTGCCTGGATCCATCCATTTGCTGTCTGTAGCAACGAGACCTGGTCACGATGCTATAGACCATTGCGGACGCGGCTCGCTGGACGCGTGTCTTGAGCGAAAATTCGGGGATCCTTACCTTTCGGTTGACGCTTCTTTGAATCTTCCGCTGTCGCTGCTTGAAGCCCGCATCCTCGGTGTGCTCGTCGAGAAGGAGCTTACGGTCCCGGACATCTATCCGCTGTCCTTGAACGCGCTCGCGGCAGGCTGTAACCAGAAGAACAATCGCAATCCGGTGCTGAGCGCATCGGAAGTCGAGGTACAGGCCGCGATCGACCGGCTCATTCCACTGTCGCTGCTGATCGAATCCAGTGGCGCTCGCGTCATGCGTTACTCGCAGAACGCCGGCCGCGTGCTGAAAGTGCCGAGCGAAGCGGTCGCGCTGCTCGCCGCTCTGTGGCTGCGCGGCCCGCAAACCGCGGCTGAGCTGCGCGCCGCGACTGAACGACTGCATCGGTTCGCCGATGTCAGTTCAGTCGAAGGCTTCCTCACGCAGCTCGCGGAACGCTCGGTCGAGCCTGGAGGTCCGTTGGTGCGATTGCTGCCCCGCGCTGCCGGCGCACGCGAGTCGCGCTGGGTCGATCTGTTGAGCCCTGCTGCGGATTCGGTGAACGCGGACGTCGGTCGCGAGCAGGGAGTCGGCGTCGCGACCGTTCCTGATTGGCGCGCCGAATTCGAGCAACTGCGCGCCGAACTGCAGGCTCTGCGCGAGCGCGTGCAGCAGCTGGAGAATCGGTGATGCAGCCCGAGACGCGAGATGCCTACCAAAGGCTGCTCGCTCAAGGGTGGATTCGAAGCGAGACAGCCGATTCGATTCGAGAAAAACAAAAAATGCGCCTTGCGCGCCTACTTTGACACGGGATAGGACGAGCGGCGCTTTGTCGCGCCACCGCGCAGACGTTTCCAGAGAAAGCCTATAACCGCAGCAACAATGATTTTCCGCATTTCCATGCTCCGAGGACGTTGAAAATCGTTCTAGAGCATGTGCCGTGCCAGCAGCTGCGTGGGCGTGAGACTTGTAGTCAATACCCGCGCGCCCGGTCAACGTAACCCGGCAGCGAGCTGACCGGCACGCCGCGCTCGAGCTGCACGATCGCGTCGGCGATCTGCGTTGCGGCTGGAGCAACCGGGGTCGGCCCGGACAAATGCGGCGTCACGATCACCTTTGGGTGCGCCCAGTACGGGTCGTTGTCGGGAAGTGGCTCCGTGCGGAACACGT
Source organism: Burkholderiaceae bacterium (assembly GCA_041751715.1). Taxonomy (GTDB): domain Bacteria; phylum Pseudomonadota; class Gammaproteobacteria; order Burkholderiales; family Burkholderiaceae_F; genus JACCZX01. Next base: position 236 of record JBGSWY010000125.1, on the reverse strand, counting down.
CGAGCGTGGCGCCGCCAAGGTGGCCATTGTCGAGAAGAGCGAGCAGATCGGCGTCGACGATCGTTGCGCCGCGACCAACGTTGATCACATGCGCGCCCGCCGGCAGTTGCACTAAGCGCGCGCGGTCGAGCAGGTTCTCTGTCTCGCTCGTAAGCGGCAAAGCGTTGACGAGAAAGCTCGATTCAGCGAGGAAAACATCGAGCTCCTCGAGTCCGGCGAAAGACTCGATGCCACCT
>JBGSWY010000124.1:0-2839 GCA_041751715.1 Burkholderiaceae bacterium | reverse complement strand
TCGAGCGCGTTGATCGTGTCGTCATAGCTGCCATAGCCAAGCATCGCTTTCTTGTCGGAGACGAAGCCCTGACTCTTGTTGGTGACTGCCGCTTCAACCGGCCCGGCAGCAAAGAACATCCAGCGATAGAAGGGTGCGCGGCGCTGATCTCCCGGTGGCGGCGCAAGATTGGCGGAGGGAAACGCATCGGCCAGATAGGCGCAGATCGCAGCCGCCTCGGTGACGACAGTTTCGCCATGCTTGATGGCGGGCACCTTGCCCATCGGGTTGACCGCGAGATACGCGGGCGCCTTCATCGTCGTGCCGAAGTCGAGCACGATCGTTTCATACGGTTCGCCCAACTCCTCCAGCATCCAGCGCACAATGCGGCCGCGTGACATCGGGTTCGTATAAAAAGTGATTGTGTCGGGCATCGCTGTTCCTTTGCTGCCGGCGGCCAGAATATCAGGCACTCGAAGCCGACAGCGGGCGCGAGGGTCCAGTGACTGCTTCCGAATGGGTTAAGCGGTGGGCCGCAAACGTTGCGCCCGGCAGCCGTGCGCTTGATCTCGCATGCGGCGGCGGGCGGCATGCGTTGCTCTTTGCCGCACGCGGGTGCACGGTCATTGCGGTGGACCGTGATCCAGGATTCGCATCAGCCTTTGCCGGCGCGCCGAACATCCGGTTCATCGCTGCCGATCTGGAAAACGCGCCATGGCCGCTTGCCCAGACGCAGTTCGACCTGATTGTCGTCACCAACTATCTGCACCGCCCGCTGTTCCCCGCACTGCAGGCAGCGCTGGCGCCCGGCGGTCTGCTGATCTACGAAACGTTCGCGGCGGGCAACGCCGCGTTCGGCAAGCCGAGCAATCCTGACTACCTGCTGCAGCCGCGCGAGCTGCTGGACGTTTTCGGTGCGCACTTGCGTGTCCTTGCGTTCGAGGACGGATTCAGTGCCGAGCCGAAGCCCGCGATGGTGCAGCGAATCGCAGCATGCAGAGGAGAACCGCGCGCCGTCCTGCCCGCCGGGCAGTGCGATTTGTAACGTCGGACTGGCCGGATTTTCGTGTGATGGCCTGTAGAATCCCGCGTTTCAGCAAGTGCACAAGCAGCGCGCAACCACGCCATGATCAAGGGCAGCCTCGTCGCAATCGTGTCTCCGATGCACGAAGACGGTTCGCTCGACCTCGATGCGTATCGTCGCCTGATCGATTGGCATGTGGCCGAGGGCACGAACGCAATCGTTGCGGTCGGCACCACCGGCGAATCGCCCACGGTGACGCCGAAGGAGCACGGCGAGTTGATCCGCGTCGCGGTCGAAGCGGCGCGCGGTCGCGTTCCGGTGGTCGCCGGCACCGGAGGCAATTCGACTGCCGAGGCGATCGAACTGACGCGCCATGCAAAGCAGGTCGGCGCCGATGCGACACTGCAGGTCGTGCCGTACTACAACAAGCCGACGCAGGAGGGTCTGTACCGGCACTTCCGCAAGATCGCTGAAACTGTGGATCTCCCTGTCATTCTGTACAACGTGCCCAGCCGCACAGTGGCGGATCTGGCTACCGAGACCACACTGCGGTTGTCGCAGGTGCCAGGCATCGTCGGGCTGAAGGACGCGACCAGCGACATGGCGCGTGCGGCCGAACTGTTGAAGCACGTGCCGCAGGGCTTCGCCGTGTACAGCGGTAACGATGACACCGCGCTGGCGCTGATGCTGCTGGGCGGGAGCGGCGTGATTTCGGTGACGGCGAACGTCGCGCCGCGGCTGATGTCCGAGATGTGTGCCGCCGCGCTCTCCGGAGACTTTGCGCGAGCGCGCAGGATCAACAACCAGTTACTGTCGTTGCATTTCAAGTTATTCATCGAGCCAAACCCGGTGCCGGTCAAATGGGCGTTATCTATGGCGGGTCGCATCGAGGGCGGCATCAGGCTGCCACTGGTGCCGCTGTCGAAGCAGAACGAAGCGATCGTGCAACGTGCGTTAACCGAAACTGGATGCTTGAGTTCGTTGCAGGAGTTTGCACATGATTCGGTCAAGTAGCGCACGCAGGGTCGCCGCGCTGATTACAGCAGTGGCAGCGACATCACTCGCTGGTTGTTCCTGGACCGGCAGCCTGTTTACGTCGGACAAGGTGGCTTACGAGACCGCGCAAACGCGCCCGGCGCTCGAGGTTCCGCCTGATCTGTCGCAACTGCCGCGCGATGAGCGCTTCCTGGTTCCGGACCGCCCGCAGACGATCACCGCCTCAGGCCAGGGGCAGCGCCCCGGAACGGTAGGCACCGTAGCGACCAGCGGCCCGGTAGCCCTGACCGGTGCGGTGGCCAAGCTCGAACGTGAGGGCACGCAGCGCTGGCTGGCCGTCAACCTGCCGCCGGAGAAAGCGTGGCCGGTGCTGGTCGACTTCTGGCCGAGCGTCGGCTTGAAGATTGAAAAGTCCGATCCGAATGTGGGCGTGCTCGAAACCGTGTGGGCCGAGAACCGCGCCAAGCTGCCGCAGGACATCATTCGCCGCACACTGGGCCGCGTGCTGGATTCGGTTTATTCGACCAACGAACAGGACAAGTATCGCGCGCGACTCGAGCGCACCGCGAAGGGTACGTCCGAGATCTACATCACTCATCGCGGCATGGAAGAGGTCTACGTAAATCCGCAGCAGGATCGGACCACGTGGCAGCCGCGTGCTTCCGACCCGGAGCTCGAGGCCGAGATGCTGCAGCGATTGCTGGTCCGTTTTGAGGAGCCCGCCAAGCGCACGACCACTGCAGCAGCAGGAGCGACGACGGGCGCAACTGCGGCCGGGGCCGCAGCGCCCTCCGCTTCGCCGCAGATCGCCCGCATCGTCAAGGCGAGCGATGGCCGCAA
>JBGSWY010000123.1:0-2447 GCA_041751715.1 Burkholderiaceae bacterium | reverse complement strand
TGTAGGTCTGGTCCTCGACCCGGGCGACATCCGACGGATCGGACCACGCCAGGAAACTACCGGGCCGCTTTTGCTGATTCAGCCGGCGAAACGTACCGGCGGCGACCAGCTCGTCACACAAACGGTCGTATTCCTGCTGCGTGCCGTCGCACCAGATGACACGGTCCGGCTGCGTCATGCGGGCGATCTGATCGACCCACGACTTGAGCTTCTTGTTCTTGACATACGAGGGCGCGGTCGCGGCCACCGAAAGCACTGCGCTCATTACCTGCCTCCTTGATCGTCGTTTCGTCGTTCGCGAAACGCTTCGATTGGCAAACGCCGGGCCGGCGATTCTAGCCGCCTTGCCCCGGCCGCCTTGCGGCAGTGCGGCAGCGGGGCCCAGGCTGTCGGCAGCGCCGGCGGCACAAAAAAGGCCGCATTGCGGGCCTGTCGGCAGGGGGAAGGCGGCGTCACTCGACGATATCGATCTCGACCGCCTGCGGCCCTTTCTGACCTTGTGTCACCTGATATTCGACTTTCTGGTTTTCCTTCAGGGTGCGGAATCCCTTGGCCTTGATCCCGCTGTAATGCGCGAACAGATCGGCGCTGCCATCATCGGGCTTGATGAAGCCGAAACCCTTGCTTTCGTTGAACCACTTCACTGTGCCTGTCGGCATTGTGTGACTCCGAGTGAACACGGGAAGCGCCCGCGACGCGCAAGCGAAGCTGCAGGAGTTTGAAAGGAACTAAGGGTGTACTGCGACAGGAACGGTGCTGATGTATGACATCTCACCAGGCAGCTGGCGATACTTTCCGGCTTCATCGAACGAGTTGCTTGGAACGAATCCTGGAGCGTGGTCGACCGCGATTTGACGCTACACCAGCATCCTCGAAAAAGCTAGACAGTGGCGCGAATCACAGGGCCCAGGGTCGCGCCAGATCGGCCGGCAGCAGCGAGTACTGCGCTACATCGAAGCGCGCCTCGCCATGCACTATGCCGTGCCGCAGCACGCCTTCGAAGCTCGCACCGGCTCGCTCGGCGGCGCGACGGCTCGAATGGTTGTCGAGCCGGATGCGCATCGTGGCTCGCACCAGTTTCAGCTCGTTGAACGCAAACGCAGCAATGGCGCGTATCGCGGTGCTGGCGACGCCACGTCCGCGAGCGCCGGCCCTTACCCAGTAGCCGAGCTCCGCTTCGCGCTTGCCGTACAGCAATACATCGTGCAACCCCGCGCCGCCCAGCAACGAACCGTCGTCCTTGTTTCTGATCAGCATCGGAAACGCTGTCTGGCTGCTCCACATCTGATCGGCGGTCGCGAACCAGCGCTCGACATCGGCCGCGCCGTAGTCGGCGTGGCACCACGGCATCCAGCGCATCAATGTGGATTTGGACTCCAGCACGGCTTGCAAAAATTCAGCGGCGTCGGGATTGACGGCGGCTGCGAGCGGGGTCAGCTCGACTTCCATTGCGGACCTAGCGTGCACGACGTGCCATCCATTTTTGCCAGACCCGATACATTGCACCGACGGTCAGCACCAGTGCAAGCAGCCGAACCGTATGAAACGCCGTCACGATCGGCACGCCGAGTTGAAGTGCCTGCGCAGTCAACGCCATCTCGCCGATGCCTCCGGGTGTCGTAGCGATCGTCGCCGTGGGCCATGACAGGCCGGAGCCGCGAGCCAGCAGCGCCCCAAAGCCCGCCGCCAGCAGCATATAAAGCAGCGTGATCGCGGCGACCGCCGACAGAAAGCGCGGGGCGGCGCGAAAAAATTCTGGCGTGAAGCGCGACCCGAGCGAAACACCGATCAACAGCTGACCTGCGTTGATCACCATTGCCGGCAAGCTGGAGAAGCTGTGGCCGGTGGCGGTAATCAGCGCCGCCGCCAGCAGCGGGCCGATCATCCAGCTGTTGGGCGAGCCCACCCGCTCCATCACCGCCGCCGCGCCAAGGGTCAGCGCCACCAGGACCGCGAAGCCAGTCCATGAGAACGTCCTGGCGAGCGGCGTGTAGGGATCGAGGCCGCGCACGTCCATTGCATCGAATGCGAACGGAACAATCAGCACCACCAGCATGATGCGCAGCGCATGCGATGCGGCGACCTTGTCGACCTGGCCACCATGGCGTTGTGCCTGCGCGGCCATCTCGGGTGCGCCGCCGATCGCCATCGCAAAGAACGATGTCGGGGTGTCAGTGGCGGCCGCTTTCGACAGCAGCCAGCAGCCCAGCAGGCCAAGGGCGATCGAGAACAAAACTGCCAGTGCGATCCAGGGTGACAGCCGCATGATCTCGCGCACGACCTCCGGCGAAAAATACAGGCCGAGCGCGACACCGATCGCCCATTGGCCCGCCTCGCGCGCCAACGGCGGTTCGGCCAGCCGGCCGTTGGCCATGCACACCGCGGCCACGGCCACCAGCGGGCCGATCAGCCATGGCAGCGGCGTCGCCAGGTAAACGCATACCAGC
>JBGSWY010000122.1:0-4523 GCA_041751715.1 Burkholderiaceae bacterium | reverse complement strand
CCGGCCTGAAAGCCGATGGCGACCCGACCCTACTGCGATTGGTGCTGCAAAACCTGCTCGGCAACGCCGCCAAGTTCAGCGCCAAGGCCAGTGGCGCGCGCGTCGAATTCGGCTGCCAGAACGAAAGCGGATCGACCGTGTATTTCGTGCGCGACAACGGCGCCGGGTTCGACATGCGGTTCGCCGAAAAAATGTTCGGCATGTTTCAGCGTCTGCACAGTGCCAGCGAATTTCCAGGCACCGGCGTCGGGCTCGCCACGGTGCAAAAACTGGTGCGGCGGCATGGCGGGCGGGTATGGGCTGAGGCGGTGCCGGCGCCTGCTGAAGGTCATGGAGCGACGTTTTACTTTACGTTGTGGGAAGGCAAAGACTAAACGTGCTGCTATCACAGCGCGCAAGCGTTGGGCGGAGCTGCCCTGCCTGGACGTCGGTCGCTTCGCGACTGCTCTGCGGTACTCGCGCCAGCGGCGGGCCTGTGAACTCGCTCGCTTCGCTCTCTCAAACAACAGGCCCTTAAAGACCCGCTGGCGCTCCGCTCCTCGACGACGTCCCAAACGCAGGTCATCTCCACCCAACGCTTGCGCGTCGAGGCAGTCGCGCGTGTTGGGGAAGGAAAAAACATCCCGAATCGCGGCACTGTCGCGACAGCGGCGGCTGGCGCAGATGCGCCGCCTTTGAGTCGTCGCCCGAGGAACGGAGCAACGCCGGGGCTTTTAAGCGAAATAACGCTTTTAGCCTTATTTCGCGCCGGCGTTGTGAGTACCGCTGTGGTTGGCACGGGTGCCCGACGACTCAGGCGGCGCAGCTGCGTCAGCCGCTGCTGCGGAAAGTCACTCCAACCGCCACGCGGCTTCGCATTTCGTGCATCGCACTTTCAACCAGTGCGGACGGCCGGCTTCCGGCGGGTCTTCGGCGCGCGCTGATTCCTGCGCCAGTACCTTGAACTTGCCCCACGCCTTGCATTGCGGGCAGGTGGCTGCTTCCGCGAAATGCTCGGCACGCATCAGCAGCGTATTGAAGCGGCGCCACGCCACCCACATCAAAACGCCGCCCACCGCCGCCGATGTCAAAATGATCAGATAGCGAGGGCCGGCGTCGGTGTCTCCGAGCACCTCCATGCCTGCCAGCATCAGAATCAGCGCGATGAACCCGAGCGCGAGATAAGCGTGGCTTTCGATTAGTTGGCGCTCATACCAGCGGCGAAAACCGTGGCGCTGGATGTACTCGGTGACCTGCATTTCCGCTGCACCGCTACCGCCGAATCGAATTCAGTCGATTCGCAGCCTCGACCATGGTGCCGGCCAATTCGCCTACCTGCTTGCCTTCGGCCTTCGCCTGTGCCCGCAGCGCGTCGAGCGCGCGATCGTAGTCGAGTCGCAACCGTTCCATCAGGATGCCGACAGCAACAAGGTCGTCGCGTCTGCCCTCGCTTGACGAATTGGGCTGCCGCGCCTTTTCCTCGGCAGGCCGAGACAACGCGGCCTGCACCGCGGGCACGATTTGCCGCACGTCCAATGGCTTGACCAGATATCCCAGGGCGCCCACCCGCATCGCCTCGTCGACGATGTCCTGGTCGCCGAACGCCGAGAGAAACATGAAGCCGGTATCGGTGTTGGCGGCCAGGTAACGGGCCACCTCCATGCCGGACTTGCCCTGCATGCGCATGTCGAGGATCGCAAGCTTCGGCTTGTACTTGCGCGCGAGCAGGATCGCATCGTCGCCGTTGTCGGTCTCGATCACGGCAAGGCCCGCCTGCTTCAACCCGGCGACCAGTGTGGCCAGCACCAACCGGTCGTCATCGACGACCATCACAAGCGGCTGTTCGTTTTCCATGGTCCTGCTCACTCCCGGCCCTGATTGTGCCGCAGCCGCGCGCGCGCAATCGGCCAATTAAACGCTGTGTCTAAATGCTGTCTTCGCGAATCGCCGGTGGAAACAGCTGCAGGCGCGTAGCGACCACCGAGCCAGTGCGTTCGACCGTCAGCCGCGCACCGCGCCGCGGCAACAGCGCCTTGACCAGTCCGAGCCCGGACACGCTGGCTGAAATCTGCGCCAGGTCGAAGCCTTGTTTCAAGGTGCCGGGATTCTCGATCGCGAACTCCATGCCGTCCGGACGCGTGCTGACCCTGACCATGATGCTGTCCTGCCGCGTTGCGCGATGCTTGATTGCGTTGGTACCGAGTTCGTTGATCACCAGCGCCAACGGCACCGCCTCGTTTTCGGGCAGGCCGAACCGCCATAGGTCGGGCGGCGGCGGCTCGAAGCGCACTTCGACGCCGAACATGTTCGATAGTGTCGCAAAGATTCCCTGCGCCACCCCGAGCACCGGCAAGGTGCCGCTAGCGCGTATCTGCAGCCCGTGCACCTGCGCGATCGCATGGATCTGTGTCGCCGCTTCGGACAGGATGTCGGCCACATCGGGCCGCGCGTCTGCGGTCTGCTGCAGCAGCCCCGCCACACCCTGCAGGTTGTTCTTGATGCGGTGATGCACCTCACGCACCAGCACGTCGCGCTGCTTGACGATCTGCTCCATCCTCTCCTGTTCGGCCCGCGTGCGCTCGGTGACGTCGTCGGCGATGCCGAACACTCGGATCGCACCGTCTTCCATCCGCACCGGGCTTAACCGCACGTTCACATTGCGCACGCCCCGCGTCGGATGATCGATTCGCGCCGTGAACTCGGAGCGCATCAGCCGGCGCATGCGCGCCACCAGCCGCGGCAATGTACGCGTCACGCTCGGTACATCTTCGAAGTGAACGTGCCGCATGACACTGCGTGGGTCATCCAGCAGCTCGGTCACGGGGGCACCGATCAGCGTGGTGTACCTCGGATTGACGTACAGCGCGCTCGAAAAGTCGCCGGTCATGATGAACACCAGCTGATCGATGTTCTCGGCAAACTGGCGGAACCGCGCCTCGGTCTCGCGTAACGCGGTCTCGGCGCGCACTTCCTCGCTCAGATCGTCGATGATCGACATCACATAGCGCGCGTTCGCGTCGCCTGCGGCGGCCGCGCGGCCAGGCTCGGATTCGAACAGCGGCACGACTCGCTGATTGATCGTCATCCGCTTGCCGTCCGCACGCAGCATCACGTCGCGCGGCCGATCGACCTGCGTTCCGCTGGTCAATGCCTTGCGATCGAGCTCGGAGTACAGGTCGGCAAACTGCCGTGCATAGATTTCACCCCAGGTGCGGCCGATCACCTGGTCGCGCGTCAGCCCGGTCATCGCCTCGCCGGCGCGGTTCAGGCTGACGAAGCGCCCGCTTTCGGCTTCGCGCACCGACACCAATACGGGCAGGTTTTCAACGACCAGGTCCAGATAGTTGCGCACGCGCCGCAATTCTTCTTCGGAGCGCCGGCGCGCATCGACGTCGACCAGGGTCAGGATGATGCCGCGATCCGGCGCTGACGGATCGATCGGGCGGCCGTAGCCGGCGCACCAGAAGGTGGTGCCGTCGGCGCGTCGCATTGACCGCTCGAACGAAACACCGCTGTCGGTTGCCGTTTCTGCCACCTCCGCTGGGGCTGCATCGGGCGATTCCGCGTCGGCCAGCGGCAGCTCGCGGATATCGTCCCAATCGGCGGGCGTTGCAAACAGCGACGAGATCTGCAGCTCGTCCCAGTCGCGGGCGTCATAACCGAACAGCTGCTCGGTCGCCGCGTTGGCCTTGACGATCAGATCATTGGCCACGTACAGCACCGCTACCAGCGCGTTGTCGAAAATAAGCTGCAGCTCCGACAACGTCGCGCGCAACTCGCGCTCGGAGCGTTTGCGCTCGTCGACATTGACGAAGGCAAAGATATAGCCGAGTTCGGGCCGCTCTGGATTGACCGCGCGTCCCTGCACCGCGACCCAGATCGGCGAGCCCTTGCGGCGAAACATGTGCAGCTCGAACTCGGTGGCGCCGGTGTCGTTGATGCGCTGGAAGTGCTCGGACAGACTCTCCAACAGCAGATGGTCAGTCGGATGCGAAAACAACTGCATCTGCGACACCAGAGCGCCGGGTTCGCACGCCAGCAGATCTTCCATCGCACTGTTGGCGCGGACCGGGCGGCCGTCGCGCACGAACAGCAGGCCCACCAGCGCCGTGTCGAAAATGAGCTGCTGCTGCGCCAGCGCGCTCTGCAGCTCTTCGCCCTGTTCCTTCAATTCCAGCAGCGAGCGCGACAGCGCTTCGCGCTGCCGCTTTATTTCCGAGATGTTCTGAAAGGTGTAGATCGCCTCTTGCAGACTTTCGAGACCTGGTTCCTGCGACTGAATCGGTCGTGCCTGCACCAGGCACCACACCGGCTCGCCGTCAGTTCGGAACAGCACCACTTCGCCGCTGGTAGTTTGATACGCGCGCACCACGGGCATACCGGACACTTCATTCGGCGCGCGATGATCGCGATCGATACACAAGTCCCACAGCGGCATGCCGATGACTTCGCCGTCGCTGTAGCCGAACATCTCGGCGAATTCCCGATTGGCCAGCAGAATCTTGCCCGACATCGTCTGCGCCACGCCGACCGACATCGTCTCG
>JBGSWY010000121.1:0-8148 GCA_041751715.1 Burkholderiaceae bacterium | reverse complement strand
GGTGGCAGGTTTGTTCTATGGCATCAAGCCCGCAGTCACCGCGATTGTTTTGCAGGCGGCGTACCGCATCGGCTCGCGCGCCCTGAAGAACGGCGTGCTGTGGGCGATTGCCGCGGCATCGTTCGTCGCGATCTTCGCGTTGAACGCCCCGTTTCCGTTGGTGATCGCTGCAGCAGCGTGTATCGGCTACGTGGGTGGCCGCGCTGCGCCGGGCAAGTTTGTGGTCGGCGGTGGACACGGCGTCACCGACAAGGCCCTGGGCCCGGCGGTCATCGACGATGACACGCCGGCCCCCGCGCATGCGTTATTCAGCTGGCCTCGCTTCGCCTCGATAGCGGTGCTCGGCAGCGTGCTGTGGCTGGTTCCGATGGCGCTGCTGACCTTCACCCATGGCTGGAGCCACACGCTGACGCAGATGAGCTGGTTCTTCACCAAGGCCGCACTGGTGACCTTCGGCGGCGCGTATGCAGTGCTGCCCTATGTGTATCAGGGGGCCGTCGAGAATTACGGCTGGTTAACGCCGACGCAGATGATCGATGGCCTCGCACTGGGTGAAACCACGCCCGGCCCACTGATCATGGTCGTGGCCTTCGTCGGCTTCGTCGGTGCGTACGTCAACGCGCTGTTCGGACCGGAGAACCTTTTCCTCGCAGGTGCCGTGGCCGCATCACTGGTCACATGGTTCACTTTCCTGCCGTCGTTCCTGTTCATTCTTGCCGGCGGGCCGTTCGTCGAGAGTACTCAGAACGACCTGAAGTTCACCGCGCCGCTGTCCGCCATCACGGCCGCGGTGGTTGGCGCCATCCTCAACCTAACGCTGTTCTTCGGCTACCACGTGCTATGGCCCGGCGGTTTCAGCGGCAGGTTCGACTGGATCTCCGCGCTCATAGCGCTCGGCGCGGCGGTAGCGCTGTTTCGACTGAAGGCCAGCGTGATCCAGGTGATTGCAGCCTGTGCCGTAGTCGGTTTGCTGGTGCGACTTGCTCTTTGAAGGAGATCGAACATGGACAGAATCAGCCCCTGCGAGTTGGCCGAGTGGCAAGTGGCACGTCGAAAGTTCACATTGCTTGACGTGCGGCGCAAAGCAGTGCGCGCCACGGATGGCGCCGACCTTCCGGGTGCGCGCTGGCTTGATCCGGAGCAGGTGCTTGCGTGGAAGGACGAGATTCCGCGCGATCGCCCCGCGGTGCTTTACTGCGCAAAGGGTCACGAGATCAGTCAGGGGATCGCGGCAACGCTGCGTGCGCTGGGGCTGGACGCTCGGCATCTGGTCGATGGCTTCGCGGGTTGGCGCGCTGCGGAGCTGCCGGTAGATCGGCTCACGAAGGAATAGCAGTATCCGGTGCGATAATTCGCGCTCCCCGTTTGCAAGGTCTCTCATGCGCCGCAACCGCGTCAGCTCGCGCGCTCGACAATCCGTCGATGCGGAAACGCTCATCAAAATGGCTCGTCGCCTGTCCGAGTCCGGCAGCCGGCTTGAAGAACAGCTCTGGCAGCGCCGGTTGATCGAGCTGATCAACGACCGGCTCCTGCGCCGCAACGATGATGCCGTCGATGCTGCGCTGGAAGATCTGGCGCGCTCGAGCCAGCCGGCGTACGACGATCTCGCCGATCTGGCCGAGAGCTGCGCCGAAAGCACGGTCATCGACATCGACGGCCAGCCGCACGATACGTTGCTGGTTGCGCTGCCGCTGCTCGCCTGGTCCCGCTATCGGCTGCCGACGACGAACCTGGCTGCCGCCATATGCGATGGCCTGCGCGCGCATCTGAGCGGGCACCTGCTGGCGCGCGATGCGCGCATGGCGCTCGCCGACTACCTGTTCTCGATCGATCAATTGCCGGAGGCTTTTGCCGACGTGCGTCGACAGGTCGAGCAGCTGGGTGATGCAGCGGCGGAAGGCATTACCCTGCACGTCGATGCGAAGAAACTGCGTGAACCGGTCGCGATGCTGGCCGACACGCGCTACGTGCTGATCGCGATCGCCGCACCGCAGGGCGCGCCGCTGTACCACTGGCAGGAATCGGGAGTCGATCCGGATTCGAAGATCGGCGCACTGTCCGCTTTTCGCGAGCAGGTTGCCGGTGTGCTGCAACCGGTGCTGACCGGCTGCCGATTCAAGGTGCTGTCACCTAATGCATTTCACGCAGCTCTGCGCTACGCAGACCGTGAGTTGCGGGAGTTCTCGCTCGAAGCGGCGGTCTCGTACCTGAAGCTCGCCTACGACTTTGCACCGAACGCGCTGACTGCCGCCTACGGCGTCTTCGAGGATCCGAGCGGCAACTCGGGCGGCGAAGTACGCATCGGGCTTGCAAAGACGGCGAGCGACGACGATGTGATCGAAGGTATCGTATGGCCGCTGCTCGGCGATGACGACGAGCAGACGATGGAAGACATCGACAAGGCGCTGAAGGCGCTCACTCTGAACCGGGCGGTCGCGCACGCCCACCGCTTCCCGCTGGAGTTCTGCGACGATTGCGGCGCGCCGATGTTTCCGAATGCAGCCGGCCACGTGGTGCACGCGGAGCCGCCCGAAGAAGCCGAAGATCGACCGGCGGTGCCGCTGCACTGACCGGTCGCAAGGAAGGTGGAATGACCCAGTATTCAATCGCCGTGGTGGTCGGCAGCCTGCGCCGTGATTCCCTCAACCGCAAGCTTGCGACCGCCATCGCCAAGCTCGCGCCGCAGGAGTTCTCGTTCAAGCAGGTGCAGATCGACGATCTGCCGCTCTACAACCAAGACGATGACGCCAATCCGGCCGAGCCGGTCAAGCGACTCAAGAGCGAAATCGCTGCTGCCAACGGACTGCTGTTCGTCACCGCCGAATACAACCGTTCGATCCCCGGCGTGCTCAAGAACGCGATCGATCATGCATCGCGGCCCTACGGCAAGAGCGTCTGGAAGGGCAAGCCGGCTGGCGTGCTGGGCGTTTCGGTCGGCGCTGTCGGCACTGCAGTGGCGCAACAGCATCTGCGCAACGTGCTCGCGTACCTCGACGTGCGCACGCTTGGCCAACCCGAAGCGTTCATCCACGCAAAGGAAGGGCTGTTCGACGCGTCCGGCGACATCGGCGCAGACAGCAGGAAGTTTCTGCAGAGCTGGATGGATCACTATGTCGCGTGGGTGAAGGCGAATCCGCCTTCACCGTAAGCACCGCGCCCGCAATCTCGTCAGCGGATCAATCCGCGCGGGCCCCGCAGACGTCTAGCCTGGCGCCGATCTTTTGGTGAGCACCGCGCGCATTCAATAGTGAACTCTAGTACGAGCGCGGTGCACCATCGAGCAGGTCGAGAACGCACGTGATCGATTCAGCGCGCAAATGCCCGCTGTGCAGGAACGCCACCTGAATCGCAGCCGGCCGCAGCAGGCAGGTCACCCCGTCATCGCCTTCATCGCTGATGCCCCACAGCATCGCGCCGGATACCCCGTCCAGTTCCGGCGTCCAGATCGTCATGCCGTCGAGACGCTCGGCCGTGCGCGCGTAGATGTAACGCTGCGTATCGAGCAGCCCGGTAAACAAAATTAGCGGCTTAACGTAGACGCAGCCGTCCACTCGACGCGCATTGCACGCCGGGTAACCGGCAAGAACGTAGCTCGCTCGCGTTGCCTCTGCCGGCGTCCAGTCGTGCATCGAACTGGCTTCCCAGTTGGCGCCCAACCGTCGCGCCAGCGAACGATCTGCAATCCACAGGATCGCGACGTCGTTGACCGGATGCGTAACGATATGAATGCGCACCGAACGCAGGTGAGCAATGCGCCCATCGCGTGGCAATGGAACGGCCAGGTCGCCGGTACAGGTCTGCTCAAAAATATGCGCGGCGGTCAGCAGCCCGATGCGCTCACCATGGCGCACGAGTCCCGCGGTTGCCAGCGGCTCGATCCGGCCGTCGTTCACTCGCCACAGCGGAACTGCCCGCCTGAGTAACGCCGCGCCGATGGCATCGGCCCTCGCATCGGTTACTCGCGCGCCGAACCGAATCGGAACAGTTTCAATTGCCTGCCAGAGCATGCGATCACACTAGCGCAAGACTGGCGAGTCAAAGACGGAAGAACGAACGCATTAGCTGACTTCGGTGCGGCGGGGATCATGGTCGCTTACCGGTTGAACACCGTCCGAACTGCTGCCGCTCATCTGCCAGTAAATCCGCGCGCCACTTTCCTTGACGATCTTCCCTAACAGCGACACGTCAGGCTTGATGAGTGCGACGAGCTATTGCCGCATAGCGAGGTCTATCCAGACTACGATCACATCCTGCCAGGGTCAACCAAAATCAACGACCAACCTGATGAGTGGCTACCAGACCTTCGACGTCGCCCGACTTCATTCGGCAATTCGCCAGGTCGTGCGGGGTTTCGGCAGCCAGGAAGCGGAAGTCGAATCGGTCACGAACAATCTGATCGAAGCCAACCTTACCGGACACGACTCGCATGGCATCGGCATCCTGCCGCGTTACGTCGAGGCCTACCGGCAAGGCGGCCTGGTGCCGAATCAGCATGTGAAAACCGTGCTCGATGCGGGCGCGCTTCTGCGGCTCGACGGCGGTGCGGGCTTCGGCCAGGTGGTCGGCTTCGAGGCAATGGAGCTCGGCATCGCTCGCGCACAGCAGCATGGCAGCTGCGTCGTTGCACTCGGCAATTCGCACCACCTGGGCCGCATCGGCGCGTGGGCCGAGCAAGCCACGCAGGCGGGACTGATTTCGCTTCACTTCGTCAACGTCATTGCGCGCAGCATCGTCGCGCCGTACGGCGGCGCCGATGCGCGCTTCGGCACCAACCCGTTTGCGGCCGGCATTCCGTTCGCCGGACGCGCGCCGGTGATCCTTGACTTTGCGACCAGCGTGCTGGCGCAAGGTAAAACTCGCGTCGCGTTCAACAAAGGCGAGCTGGTGCCTGCTGACTGCCTGCTCGACGATCGGGGCCGCGCGACATGCGAGCCGCGCTACGGAGTCAATCCGCCGTTCGGCGCACTCCTCACGTTCGGTCAGCACAAGGGCTACGGACTGGCGTTGCTATGCGAATTACTGGGCGGCGCGTTGGCGGCGGGCATGACGCAGCGCTCGGACGACGAGACGCAGCGGCGCATTTTGAACGGCATGCTGACGGTGCTGATTGATCCCTCTACGCTGGGAGATCGTGCGGCGTTTGAACGCGAGGCGCTTGCCTTTATCGACTGGGTGAAAGCTTCGCCGTCGCGCGATGGCTTCGGCCCCGTGCAAGTCGCCGGCGAACCCGAGCGCGAGGCACGTGAGCGGCGCACGGCGCACGGCATCGAGGTCGATGCGACAACCTGGAACGAGATTCTTCAAGCGGCGCAGGTGCTCGGCGTCGATCGTGCCGCAGTGAACGCCGCCGCGGTCAGTGCTCGTTAACGACGAGCGAAACGCCGGTTAATCCAAGATGAAAATCTGTGGACCAGCACCTTGCCACTTTCATTTGCTGCATCAGGTGAAGGCCCACGGCATCCGTCACAGTCAGGTCTTGATCGGAAAATCTGCGTAAGACGCGCGCAGCTCCCGTCTGCTCAGCCAGTCCCACCGATGCAATTTCTAGAGGGGTCAGATCCTCGATCATTGATAAGAACTGCAGTGCGCGCGTCCGATCGTAGCGGCGTAGGAACCATGCATGGCCTTCAGCGACGACCAATGTCGTCGTCAGAATACGCGGCGGTTGCGAGAAGAGCCGGCGAAAAAGGGGATGGTGGGTATCAGATCGATCGACAAATGCAATAAAGGCCGATGTATCGACGTAGGCTTCAGTCCTTTTGGCCATAGATCACATCGTCGATGTGCTGGCTCGATCGGGAGTCGCCCGACTCGATCATCCCGGCATAACGCATCCACGGCTTCGATTCATCAGCCGGAATGATCGTGCGAAGCGAACGACGCAGCAGTTCAGCTAAGGAAATGCCAAGCCGCTCGGCTTCGCCCTTGGCTGCGTTGTATTCGTCCTCGGTCAGGCTGATTTGCGTTCGGATCATGATAACAATTTAGTCGAAAATGTTATCAAACACAACCTTCTAATGCACGATCCGATCGAATGTGAATTTCCCGTTCTTGAAATCGACCGGAATCACGTCCTTCGGGCCGAAGCGGCCTTCGAGCACCAGCTTTGCCACCGGGTTCTCGATCTCCTGCTGAATCGCACGCTTCAAAGGCCGCGCGCCATACAGCGGATCGAAGCCTGCCTTGCCGATCTCGGCCAACGCAGCGTCGCTGACGACCAGCTTCATCTCCTGCGCCGCCAGTCGCTGCTCAAGCCGGTTCAGTTGAATGCGCGCTATCGCCTGAATCTGTTTCGCATCGAGCGCGTCGAAAACGACGATCTCGTCGATGCGGTTGACGAACTCCGGCCGGAAATGCTGGCGCACTTCGGCCATCACCGCCTGCTTGATGATGGCAGGCTCCTGTCCCTGCATGCGCTGAATTTCGTGTGAGCCGAGGTTCGACGTCATCACGATCACCGTGTTCTTGAAGTCGACGGTGCGCCCCTGACCGTCGGTCATGCGGCCGTCGTCGAGAACCTGCAGCAGCACACCGAAAACATCCGGATGCGCTTTTTCCACTTCGTCGAACAGGATCACTGCATACGGCTTGCGGCGCACTGCCTCGGTGAGCGCCCCGCCTTCGTCGTAGCCGACGTAGCCCGGTGGCGCGCCGATCATGCGCGCGACCGAATGCTTCTCCATGTACTCGCTCATATCGATGCGGATCAGCGCGTCTTCGGTGTCGAACAGGAATTCGGCAAGCGCCTTGGTGAGCTCGGTCTTGCCGACGCCCGTCGGGCCGAGGAAAAGGAATGAACCGTAGGGGCGATTCGGGTCGGCCAGACCGGCGCGCGAGCGGCGAATCGCATCGGACACCAGCCGCACCGCTTCGTCCTGCCCGACCACGCGCCGGTGCAGGAACGATTCCATGCCGAGCAGTTTTTCGCGTTCGCCCTGCATCATCTTGCTGACTGGAATGCCGGTCGCACGCGATACGACCTCGGCGATCTCTTCGGCGCCGACTTGTGTGCGCAGCAGCTTTGGCTTGTCGGTCGGCCGGTTTGACGAACTGCTTGCGCTTTCGGCCTGCTTCAGCTGCGCTTCGAGCTGCGGCAATTTTCCATACTGAATTTCCGCCAGCTTGTCGTACTGGCCCTTGCGCTGTAGCTCTGCGACTTGCGAGCGCAGCTTGTCGATTTCTTCTTTGATGTGCTGCACGCCCTGCACCGCAGACTTCTCGCTGCGCAGGATCTCATCGAGGTCTGCGTATTCCTTTTCCAGCCGCGCAATCTCCTGTGTCAGCAGTTGCGCACGCCGCGCCGACGCTTCGTCCTTCTCGCGCTTCACGGCTTCCAGCTCGATCTTCAACTGAATCAGGCGGCGATCCAGAATGTCCATGACCTCCGGCTTCGAATCGATCTCCATCTTGATGCGCGCCGCGGCCTCGTCGATCAGGTCGATTGCCTTGTCGGGCAGGAAGCGGTCGGTGATGTAGCGGTGCGAAAGCTCGGCGGCGGCGATGATCGCCGGATCGGTGATCTCGACGCCATGGTGCAACTCGTAGCGCTCCTGCAGGCCACGCAGGATCGCGACCGTCGCCTCGACACTCGGCTCGCCCACCAGCACCTTCTGAAAACGCCGCTCGAGCGCGGCATCTTTTTCGATGTACTTGCGATATTCGTTCAGCGTGGTCGCGCCGATGCAGTGCAGCTCGCCGCGCGCGAGCGCCGGCTTCAGCATGTTGCCGGCGTCGATCGCACCTTCGGCGCGGCCGGCGCCGACGATCGTGTGCATCTCGTCGATGAACAGGATGATGCGGCCGGCTTCGGCGGCCACTTCCTTCAGCACCGCTTTGAGCCGCTCTTCGAACTCGCCGCGATACTTGGCGCCGGCCAGCAGGCCCGCCATGTCGAGCACCAGCACGCGCTTGCCCTTCAGGGTCTCGGGCACTTCTTCGTTGACGATGCGCTGCGCGAGCCCTTCGACGATCGCGGTCTTGCCGACCCCCGGCTCGCCGATCAGCACCGGATTGTTCTTGGTGCGCCGCTGCAGAATCTGAATGGTCCGGCGGATCTCGTCGTCGCGCCCGATTACCGGGTCGAGCTTGCCCTGCTGCGCGCGCTCGGTCAGATCGATCGTGTATTTGTCGAGCGCTTCGCGCTGGGCT
>JBGSWY010000120.1:0-5837 GCA_041751715.1 Burkholderiaceae bacterium | reverse complement strand
GTCGGAAAAAACGAGAGCTCGCATGCGGGCCCGATCCAGCGAACCTTCCGCCGCGATCACGTCCGTGCCGAACGTTGCGCGCAGAGGTGCGATCGCGGCGCCGCCCGCCTGCGTCAGCTCATGCGAGATTGCATCGGCATCGACGATGCCGGCACCGCGTCGCGATAACATCACAGCTACCGTGCTTTTGCCGCTGCCAACGCCACCGGTCAGGCCTACGCTGAACCCGGGCACCATTAAAGGGGTACGAACCAGCGCGTCAATCGCTCGCCCAGGAGCATCACGATCATTCCGGCCGCTGCCAGATACGGCCCGAACGGAATCGGAATTTCGCGGCCGCGCCGCGCCAGCGCGATCAGGGCGATCCCGACGACCGCACCTACCAGCGACGACAGCAACACGATCGGCAACAATGCCTTCCATCCCATCCATGCGCCCAGTGCGGCGAGCAGCTTGAAGTCGCCGTAGCCCATGCCTTCCTTGCCGGTCGTGAGCTTGAAGAGCCAGTAGATCGACCACAGGACGAGATAGCCCGTGGCCGCTCCGATCACTGCGTCTTTGAGCGGGACGAACAGGCCGAACGCGTTAGCCAGCAGGCCAAGCCAGAGCAGCGGCAAGGTCAGGTCATCGGGAAGCAGGGTGGTGTCGGCATCGATAAAGGTCAGCGCGATCAACGTCCAGGTAAAACCGAGCACCAGCGCAGTCTGCCACGTCAGCCCGAACTTCCATGCAACGAGCGCTGAGAGAACAGCTGTCAGCGCTTCGACGATCGGATAACGCGCCGAGATCCGCTTCGCGCAATGCGCACACTTGCCGCGCAGCGCGAGCCAGGACGCGACCGGAATGTTGTCGATGGCGCGCAGCGGAGTCTTGCATTGAGGGCAATGCGAGTGCGGCACCAGCAGGTTGTAGCGGTCCGTAACAGCGACCGGGGTGCCGTCAAGTTCGGCGCATTGCGCACGCCAGTCGGCCTCCATCATCTTCGGCAGACGATGAATCAGGACGTTGAGAAATGAACCGATCGCCAGGCTGAAAATGGCGACAACGGCGACGAGAAGAGGACCTTCGAGCAATCAGTTGCCGGTATCGCGAAGCGACACCGGCGCCCCTGAGTTAAACCACCTGACCGAGCTTGAAGATCGGCAGATAAATCGCGATCACGATGCCGCCGACGACGACGCCCAGGATCACCATGATCATCGGCTCGAGCAAGCTCGCCAGAGCATCCACCGTCTCGTCGACTTCGCGCTCGTAGTAATCGGCGACCTTTGACAGCATGGAATCGAGCGAGCCCGATTCCTCGCCGATCGAGGTCATCTGGATCGCCATGTTCGGAAACACGCCGGTGTTCTGCATCGATTGGGCAAGGCTGGTGCCGATATTGACTTCGGTCTGCACCTGCTTCGTGGCTTCCTTGTAAACCCAGTTGCCGGCTGCCGGGCCTACCGAGTCAAGCGCTTCGACCAGCGGCACGCCGGCGGCAAACGTGGTTGCCAGCGTTCGGCTCCAGCGCGCGATCGATGCCTTTTGCAGCATCTCGCCCAACACCGGAAGTTTCAGAAGTGCACGGTCGACCGCCGCTTTCACCTTCGGTGATCGCCGCCACGCCTGCAGCAGGAAGTAGACGCTGCCAAATGCAATACCGAGCACGACATACCAGTAGGCGACCATGAAATCCGACATCGCAATCACCATCAGCGTCGGCGCAGGGAGATCGGCGCCGAAACTGGTGAACACGCTCTTGAACGACGGAATCACGAAGATCATGATGACGGCGGTGACCAGGATCGCGACCAAAATGATCATGATCGGATAGAACATCGCCTTCTTGATCTTGCCCTTCAGCGCGATCGTCTTTTCTTGGTACGTCGCGAGCCGGTCAAGCAAGGTTTCCAGAATACCGGCCTGCTCTCCCGCAGCGACCAGGTTGCAGAACAGCGGATCGAAGTACAGCGGATACTTGCGGAATGCCTGGTTCAGGCTGGTGCCGGTCTCGACGTCGGCGCGGATGTCGTTCATCAGGCGCGCCATCGACGGATTCGAATGCCCCTTGCCCACGATATCGAACGATTGCATCAGCGGCACGCCGGCTTTCAGCATGGTCGACAACTGGCGCGAGAACAGCGCCAGATCTTTCTCGGTGATCTTCTTGCCGCGCGAGAAGCTCTGCTTCTTGATCTTCGTCGTCATGATGCCGCGCCGGCGCAGCGAGGCCGCGACGACGGACTCGCCGCCGGCGCGCATATCGCCCTTCACGACGCGGCCGTTTTTATCGCGCCCCTCCCAGTGAAACATCGACTCGCGTACCGAGGCTGTGGGACGTCCTTTGGCAAGTGTTCCGGTGGCCATTAATTACTCCGCTTCGACTGCTATACGTTAGTACAACCAAGCACCTCTTCGAGCGAGGTGATTCCCTGCTTGACCTTCACCAATCCCGACTGCCGCAGATCGCGCACGCCGTTCTTCTGCGCTTCGCGTCCGATGTCCATCGCGGAGGCATTTTTCAGGATCATGTCCTGCATCGTTTCGTTGATCGGCATTACCTGATAAATGCCCAGTCGGCCCTTGTAGCCGCTGCCCTTGCAGCGCTCGCAACCCACGGGCTTGTAGGGAATCCAGCCACCGTCGACGTCCGACGCGCTGAATCCGGCGCCGATGAATGCCTCCTTCGGCAAATCGTACGGCTGCTTGCAGACACACAGCTTACGAGCGAGCCGCTGCGCGGTGATCAAGATAATGCTCGATGCGATATTGAAGGGCGCAACGCCCATGTTCGCCAATCGCACCAGGGTACCGGGCGCATCGTTCGTGTGCAGCGTGGAAAGGACCATGTGGCCGGTTTGCGCCGCCTTGATAGCGATATCAGCGGTTTCAAGGTCGCGAATCTCACCGACCATGATCACGTCCGGATCCTGGCGCAAAAATGCGCGCAGCGAATTGGCAAAAGTCAGGCCAGCCTTTTCGTTGACATTGACCTGGTTGATGCCTGCCATCTGGATTTCGGCGGGATCTTCGGCGGTCGAAATGTTGATGTCCGGCTTGTTAAGAATATTCAGACACGAGTACAACGACACCGTTTTGCCGGAACCGGTCGGACCGGTGACAAGCACCATGCCGTATGGCCGCTGGACGGCGTCGAGCAGGATCTGTTTCTGGTCAGGCTCATAGCCGAGCACGTCGATCCCCTGCTTCGCCTGCGACGCATCCAGAATACGCATCACTATCTTTTCGCCGTACAGCGTCGGCAGCGTACTGACGCGAAAATCGATTGCGCGTGTGCCGGATAGAGCGATTTTCATGCGCCCGTCCTGCGGCACGCGCTTCTCAGCGATATCGAGCCGCGACAGGACCTTGATGCGCGTCGACAGCCGTTCCTTGATCACCAATGGCGGTTGCGCGACTTCACGCATCTGGCCGTCAAGCCTGAAGCGGACGCGATAGAACTTTTCGTACGGTTCGAAGTGCAAGTCGGACGCGCCTTCCCCGATTGCATCAAGCAACAGCTTCTGCAGAAAACGCACGACCGGAGCGTCATCGACGTCGGCGTTGGCAGCCAGATCCTCTCCCGGAGCGTCCCCGAGGTCTTCCAGCTCGCCAAAATCGATGTCGTCAGAGCCGGTCATCGTGTCTAGCGTCTGCGCCACGCTCTGCGCCTGCGCCTCGACGTGCCGCATCAGCTTGTCGTGCTCGACCACGATCACGTCGATCGCTAGCTGGGTCTGAAACTTGATCTGGTCGAGCGCGTGCGTATTGGTCGGGTCGGACACAGCCACCGCAAGACGGTTGCCTCGCTTGCGCAACGCAAGCACCCGCAGCGACACCACCAGTTTCTTGTCGATGATGTCCTTCGGAAGCTGCTCAAGATCGACCGCGGCCAGATCGAGCAGCGGGTGACCGAATGTGTCTGCCGCAAACTTTGCGATGGTTCCGGAGGTGAGTCCGGTCACTTCAGCCGAGCCGACCAGTTCGTCTATAAACTGCGTGTTGGCCTGTGTCGCCTTGCGCGCGAAATTCTCTGCGCGATCCGGCCGCAGCTTGCCTTGCTGCACGAGAGCACGCGCTAGCCCGGTAAGGGCGCCTGCGGCGGCCGCAGAACCTTGCATTACGGTGGACATTGGGCTTGCTTTTCCTGAACCTCTGACCGGGCTTTTATGGAGTTGGAGTTCGAGTCGTTCGAACCGCCAAGTTATAGCCGGCCCGCCACTCTAGAGAAGGCGAAAGATACCGCCGATAAGCCCTCGATTTGTAAACCTAAACTACCGCAAAGGAGGCAAGACGATCGGAGCAACGGCGAATGTGCGCCGGATACGCCGAACTGCGGGTGATCAGAGGTATCGGGGATTGGTCGGGGTGAGAGGATTTGAACCTCCGACTCCTGCGTCCCGAACGCAGTACTCTACCAGGCTGAGCTACACCCCGATGCATTCAATGAGCCGAGCGGCCTTGTCAGCGATTGCGGCCGACCGCGAACTCGATCAAGTCTAGCAAGGAATTCTTGAATACTGTCGGTGCCAGGTCGTGCAGTGCTGCCTGCGCGCTGACAGCCTCTTGCGCCGCCAGAGCGCGCGAGTAGTCAAGTGAACCGTTTTCCACGACGATACGGACGACCGTCGCAAAGTCACCGCGCCCTTCGCGCACCGCGGCTGTTACAAGATCTCGCTGAGCGGGCGCAGCGCAGCGCAGCGCATGGATCAACGGCAGGGTCATTTTGCCTTCGCGCAGATCGTCACCCAGCCGCTTGCCGATTTCCTCGGTATCGCCCGAGTAGTCGAGCACGTCGTCGATGATCTGAAACGCCTTGCCGAGCGCGGCTCCGTAATGTGCGCACCTCTCCTCGATGGCGGCATCTGCGCCGGCGATGACGGCGGCAATGCGCGCGCCGGCCTCGAACAGGGTGGCGGTCTTGCGCTCGACGACGTCGAAATATCTATCTTCGTTCACCGACGGATCGTGAATGTTCAGCAATTGCAACACTTCTCCCGCGGCGATGCGGTTGGTGGCATCGGCCATGATCCGCATCACTCGGGGGCTTCCGGCATCGACCATCATCTGAAACGAACGTGAATACAGAAAGTCGCCGACCAGCACGCTGGCAGCATTGCCGAACATTGAATTGGCGGTCGATCGGCCGCGGCGCAAGTCCGATTCGTCGACCACATCGTCGTGCAACAGCGTGGCCGTGTGAATGAACTCGATCACCGCTGCAAGGTCGATGTGAGTTTCACCGCGATATCCCAAAGCGCGTGCGACCAGAATTAGAACGGCGGGCCGCAAGCGTTTGCCGCCGGCGGCGACAATGTAGTCGGCGATGGTGTTGATCAGCGCAACGTCCGATTCAAGCCGGGCGCGAATCGTTCGGTCAACTGCCTGCATGTCGGCCACGATAGGAGCCAGCGCTTGCTGCAAACGGTCGGGCGCACTAGCGACGGGGGCGTTGGCGGCAGGAGAAACGGGGGCCACCAGATCTGTCATACCGAGCGATTATAGTTGGGCGTATGACGCGCCGGATCAAGGTTTGACGCCGTTCGCAGAACGATGAGATAATTTGCGGCTTTTCGGCGCCGGCACACGTGCTTTGCGCGGTGTCTGGTCAGCGCAAAGGAGTTCAGATGTACGCAGTCATCAAGTCCGGCGGCAAACAGTATCGTGTTGCGGCGGGCGACAAGATCAAGGTCGAGTCCGTATCCGGCGATGTTGGCCAGCAGTTGAAATTGACCGATGTGTTGACGGTTGCCGATGGCGACAATCTTCGCTTCGGTGCACCCTTCGTTTCGGGTGCGGCTGTAATGGCGACAGTGCTGGCTCATGGGCGGCACGACAAGATAACAATTTTCAAG
>JBGSWY010000119.1:0-3227 GCA_041751715.1 Burkholderiaceae bacterium | reverse complement strand
GACGATCGCTTTCAGATCAACCACCAGGTCATGCCGGTCATCGCCGTGGCCAGAAGCACCCACAGTCCAGTCCGCGCGCCGCCTACCGGGCGATTGTCCTCAGCGCTCGCGCGGGCCGTCTTCACCGTGATTCGAACCCGTTGCGGCGACCGCTCAGCATGAAAGGCTAGCATCGCCCACTCCTGCATCGATACTTCCTGAACAGTGACCGCGGGGTCGTTCGTGATCATCATGGTTCCTCTCTGGCTGAACGGTTATGGGTGAAGGTGCTGGATGCGTCTTGCGCAGGCGAATCCTCGGGCTGAAGTGCCTCTAAGGTCGTTGGGCCGGCGCTTAAAAATCCTTAAAGCCGCCGCCGCGGATTAAGCTCGGCTCACCATCGGTCCCCGCGCCGGCTAACGATGAATCGACAGCCTTTCGAACCCCGCTCCGAAAAGCCTCGCCCGGAACCGCATTCCGAGCTGCGCTTCGGCCGCTTTCGCCTGCAGCCATCGCAGCGCCAACTGTTCGAGAACGACGTGCCGGTCAAGCTCGGCGGCCGTGCCTTCGATGTCCTGTGGGCGCTGGTCGAGCGGCGCGATCGCGCCGTGCCCAAGAGCGAGCTGATGCAGCTGGCGTGGCCGAAACGGGTCGTCGAGGACAACAACCTGCAAGTGCAGGTGGTCACGCTGCGCAAGCTGCTCGGCCCGGCCGCGATCACCACGATTCCCGGTCGCGGCTACCAGTTCAGCGCAGCGCTCGACGGAGCAATGCAGCCCGCCGCCGCGCGACCCGTCGTCGAACCTGCGTTGTTAACTACCGAGCCGCCGACCAACCTGCCGGCCCAGGTGCAGGCTCTGTACGGCCGGGATGAAGACCTCGCACGTGTAAGCGAGTTGATCGAGCAGCATCTGCTGGTCAGCGTGGTGGGCCCGAGCGGGATTGGCAAGACTCGCCTTGCGCAAGCCGCCGCGTACCGCGCGCGCGACGACTTTGCCGACGGCGCTTGGGTGATCGAGCTGGCCGCGGTCGCCGATCCGGCGCTCGTGCTCAGTGCCATTGCGCGAACGCTCGGCGTGCATCTAGGCGCCGAGCCGAGGGCAGCCGATCTCGCGGCAAGCCTGCGTGGACGCAGCGTGCTGCTCGTCCTCGATAACTGCGAGCACCTGCTGGAAGCGGTCGCCGGGATCGTTACCGCCCTGCAGCGCGAAGCACCTTCGGTGCGCGTCCTTGCCACCAGCCAGGAGCTGCTGCGTCTGGCGGACGAGCAGGTCTATCGCCTCGGCACCCTGGCCTTGCCCGGAGACGTACCGCTTGAGGTTGCGCGCCACACCGGCGCGGTGGCGCTGTTCGTGGCGCGCGCGCAGGCCGCGGCTCCGTCGTTCGTGCTGACCGAGAGCACCTTACCGACAGTCGTCGACATCTGTCGCCGACTCGATGGCATCGCGCTTGCGATCGAGCTAGCGGCAGCGCGGGTGCCGCTGCTCGGTGTCGACGGCTTGCGAGCAAAACTCGATGATCGCTTCCGCGTCCTGACCGCCGGCTCACGGCTCGCGCCGCGCCGTCACCAGACGCTGCGCGCTGCGCTCGAATGGAGCCATGGTTTACTGGCGCCCAGCGAGCAGGCTGTGTTTCGCCGCCTCGGCGTGTTCACCGGCACCTTCGGACTCGGAAGCGCTCAACGCGTGGCCAGTGCTGGCACGATCGACGAGTGGTCGGTCCTGGAGATACTGGGTGCACTGGTCGATAAATCGCTGGTCGTCGTCGAAGCGGGATCCGAACCGCGCTATCGGCTGCTTGAATCCGGCCGCGCGTACGCGCTCGAGCAACTGGCGGACTCAGGCGAACGGGATGCGGTGCTGCACCAGCATGCGCAGGCGCTGCTGGCGCTATTCGATCGCTCGCGCGACGAGTATTGGACGACGACCACCGGCGAGCGCATCGACCGCTACGCGGCCGAGATTGACAACCTGCGCGCGGCGCTTGAGTGGGCGGCCGGAGCAGGCGAAGCCGATCTCGCGGTCGCGCTGACCGGGGCCTCGAGCTGGCTGTGGCGCGATGTCGGCCTGCACGCCGAAGGACTGCGGCGCTGTGATCAGGCGATTCGCCTGATCGGTCCGGCGACGCCGCTGCGCCTGCAAGCACGCCTGCACAACGGATATCTCGAACTGGGCCGCAATCGGTCGCTGGCGGCGGGTCCCGCGCTCGCGTCCGGTGAACGCGCGATTGAAATCTATCGGCAACTCGGCGACCGTCAGGCGCTGTACGTAGCGCTTGCCGAGTGCGCGCGAACCCGCGCAGCAGCGGGCGATGCCGCAGGCGCGGAAGCGATGCTGGCCGAAGTGGCCGCGCTTTACGATCCATCGTGGCCGCTCGGCTTGAAGCACCCGATGCTCACTGCGCGCAGCTTCATGTTGACCGAGAGCCATCGGGTGTCCGAAGCCCGCGCTGCGTGGGAGGAGCGCCTGCTGCTCGAACGAGCGCTCGGCGACACTCGCTTTGCAACGATTTCGCTGACGAACCTGATCGACGCGGTGTTCGCAGAAGGCGATGTGACCGAAGCGATCGCCCGCGGCCGCGAACTGGTGACGCTGATCCGCCGCGAGCGGTTCACCAACTGGCAGAGCTTTGCGCTCGCAAACCTGAGTGCAGCACTGACCGCGGCGGGGCAGCTCGATGAAGCGCTGCAACTGGCCCAGGATGCCCTGCCCCTGTTGCGGCAACAGGGCTCGGTCTGGAGTTTCCTCGATCACCTTGGCCTGCTTGCCTTGAAGCGCGGGAGACCGCTGGACGCAGCGCAGGTGCTCGGTTGCGCGGAGGAGCTTAACCAGTGCTCGGGCTACGTGCGCCAGTTCAACGAACTGCGCGCGCGCAACCAGTTGTTCGATGCACTTAGGGCGAGTGTTGAACCTGGTGAGCTTGAGCGCCTGATGAAGGACGGCGGACGGCTGACCGCCAACGAAGCGGCGCGACTGGCCCTGTCAAGCTAGGCCGGTGTGTCTCCGCTATCTGGGTTGCGAACGCCGCCGGCATCGATCAGCACGCCGTCGACACAGTATTCGGACTGCCAGCGGCTCAGTGCCTAGCGCCGAAACTGTAACTCCTGGGTCGCGTCAAGATAAGGCTCGCCCAGCTCTTTCTGCAGCAGCTTCAGATTGCGCCGGTGGGCGCGGAAGTAGAGATCGAACACATCGCCGGCGATCGGCACGGAGCCGAGCGCAGCGTCGACCGCAATATTGCGCAGCATT
>JBGSWY010000118.1:0-4930 GCA_041751715.1 Burkholderiaceae bacterium | reverse complement strand
GGCCGAAGTGATTCTGTCGTTCCTCGGGCTCGGTGTGCCGGTCGATCAGGTGTCGTGGGGCACGATGCTGTCCGAAGCGCAGGCCGAGCTGGTGCTCGGCCACTGGTGGCAGCTGGCTGCGGCAACGATCTTCATGGCGACATTCGTCACTGCGTTTTCGCTTTTCACCGACGCATTGCGCGATGCGCTGGATCCGAAGTTAAGGTAGGCGCGCAAAAGTGCAAACCTACTTTTGCGCGAATAGCTTGAAAAAATCGCTGGCGGAGCCAGACGCTTTTTTTCATCACAACAGCAGGGGAAGCCGCCCGTGAGCGACGCGATTCGCAATTTGGTCTCGGTCCGCGACCTGCACGTTTCCTTTCGCCTCGGCAAGCACCAGATCGTCGAAGCGGTGCGCGGCATCAGCTTCGATGTTCCCGAAAACTCGACGGAGGCGCTGGTCGGGGAATCGGGTTCCGGCAAGAGCGTCTCTGCGATGGCCATCGTGCAGCTGCTGCCGGAAAACGCGATCGTCGGGCCGACGAGCCGGATCGAGTTCGATGGCCGCAACGTTCTCACCGCTTCCGACGGCGAGCTGCGCGCGATCCGCGGTAACGACATCTCGGTCGTGTTCCAGGAGCCGATGACGTCGCTGAACCCGGTGTTCACGGTCGGCTGGCAGATCGCCGAAGTGCTGAAGCTGCACACCGATCTGTCGGGGCGCGCACTGAACGACCGCATCATCCAGTTGCTGAATGAAGTCGGCATCCCGGAGCCTAAGGCGCGGGTCGATGCATACCCGCACGAGCTGTCCGGCGGCCAGCAGCAGCGCGTGATGATTGCGATGGCGATCGCGTGCGAGCCGAAGCTGCTGATCGCCGATGAACCGACCACCGCGCTCGACGTGACGGTGCAGCGGCAGATTCTCGAGCTGATCGCGAAGCTGCAGACGGAGCACCGGATGAGCGTGCTGTTCATCAGCCACGATCTCGGCCTGGTCGGCGAGATTGCCGATCACGTGGTCGTGATGCGCGAAGGCACGGTGCGCGAATCCGGCCCGGTCGACCAGATTTTCGGCGCGCCGCAGGATGTTTACACCAAGGCTCTTCTTGCGTGCCGTCCGCGCCTCGACGTGAAGCCGAAGCGGCTGCCGGTGATTGACGACTTCATGCGCGGCGCCGCCGCGAGCGCCGATCAGCAGATCGTTCTGCCGCAGCGGCAATCGCGCCCGCAGGAAGCGGCACCGCTGGTCGAAGCGAAAGGGCTGCGCAAGGAATATCGCCTCAAGACCGGTTTGTTCGAGCACAAGACGATCGAGGCGGTGAAGGAAGCGAGCTTCAACCTGTACCCGGGCCGCACGCTGGGCGTGGTCGGCGAATCGGGCTCAGGCAAGACGACGGTCGGCATGATGCTGATGCGGCTGACGCCCGCGACCACCGGGCAGGTGCTGTACAACGGGGTCGATCTGCTGAAGCTGTCGGACCGCGAGATGATGGCGTACCGGCGCAAGATCCAGATCATCTTCCAGAATCCGTTCGCGAGCCTGAACCCGCGCTTTACCGTCGGCCAGATCCTGACGGAGCCGATGAAGATCCACGCCATCGGTGCCAGCGATAACGAGCGCTTCAGTCTGGCCATTGCGCTCATCCGGCGCGTCGGTCTGGCCGACGACAGCGTGCACAAGTATCCGCACGAATTCTCCGGCGGGCAGAGACAGCGCATCGCGATTGCGCGCTGCCTGTCGATGAAGCCCGACGTGCTGATCTGCGACGAGTCGGTCTCAGCGCTCGACGTTTCCGTGCAGGCGACCGTGCTGAATCTGCTGCTCGACCTGCAGGACGAGTTTGGCATGACCTACATTTTCATCAGCCACGATCTTGCGGTGGTCAAGTACATGGCCGACGACATGCTGGTGATGAATCAGGGTGCGATCGTCGAGCGCGGCAACGCGGACGCGATCTACGCCGCGCCCCAGAATGAATACACGCAGAAGCTTCTGAACGCGATTCCGCGCGGATACGCCGGACACGTCGCGGGCCGGCCCGAATCAGCCGCACGCTAACCCGATCAAGATGAGCGGCCGCAAGCTCGCCGATGCGCTCGGCCGCGTGATCGCGCTGCGCGCGGAACTTGACGGGAACGCACAACACAAGGAACGCTGGCGAGCGGTCAAGGAATGGCAGATCGGCCGCCTGCGCGCCACCTACGCCGATCTGCTTGCGACCGAACGTTACCGGGAGCCGGCCGAGTTCTTCCTCGAAGAGCTCTACGGTGCGCGCGACGTTGATCGGCGCGACGCCGAGGCACAGAAGGTGGCACCGAAGCTGGCGAGCCTGCTGCCCGCGCGCGCCGTCGATGCGCTGCTGCTCGCAGTGCAGCTAGAAGAGATGTCAGAGCGCTTCGACATCGAGATGGCACGCAACATCGAGTTGCCGATCACTGCGGAAAGTTATGCTGAGGCGTACCGCGCGACCGGCACCGAGGCGGAGCGTGCGCGCCAGATCGATCTGGCCGAGAAGATCGGCAAGGCGCTGGAAAAACTGGCGAAGGTGCCGATGTTGTCGGCAATGCTGCGCATGATGAAGGCGCCCGCGACGCTGTGGGGGCTCTCGCATCTGCACCGCTTCCTGCAGCGCGGCTTCGATGCGTTTGTCGGCATGCGCGGCGCGCAGGAATTCCTGCAAACGACCAACCGCCGCGAGCTGGCGATCAATCAGCGGCTATTCGCCGGCGACCCGGACCCGTTTCAACCCGTGGAGGAGATATGAACAAGAAATTCTTCATTGCCTGGCTCGCTATCTTTATCGCATGGATGGCAGGTGATTTTCTGGTGCACGGATTCTTGCTGGAATCGGACTATATGCAGCTCGCCAGGCTGTATCGCACGGACGCCGAATCCCAGGCGTATTTTCCGTGGATGCTGCTCGCACACGTGTTGATGGCAGCTGCGTTCACCTGGATTTATGCGCGTGGCAGGGAAGCTAAACCGTGGCTGGCGCAAGGGGTGCGCTACGGAATCGCCGTCGCCCTGTTGAGCGCCGTGCCCGGTTACCTCATTTACTACGCAGTGCAACCGCTGCCGGGCGCAATGGTGCTCAAGCAGATCATTTTCAGCAGCATTTTGATCGTCGTGCTCGGAATCATCGTCGCGTGGCTATATCGCGATACGACGACAACCTGATCGACGGCAGCGTCATGACGGTACGCGCACGATGCGCGTGCCGGTCCAGCGGTCGTGCAGCAGGCGCCGTTCGCGGTCGATCAGCGCAGGTATCCATAAAAGCGCAAAGCTGATGGCGAACACCGTGAGTGTCCAGTTGGCGCTGAGCTGGAACACCGCAGCGAGCAAGAGCCCGGGCAGCCAGAGGTGCCACGCCAGCAGATAGCGCGCGATTGCGCGTCTGCTGCCTGGGGAGCGGCCTTGAGCATCGACCACTTTCAATCGCCACGCCTTGAGCGCGAGCGTCTGGCCGGTACGCGTCCAGCAGACGACGAAGTAGGTGCCGATTGCGAGGAACAAGGCCGTTTGCAATATTGCGCGCGGAACGGGCGGCAGCGGGTAGGACCACTGGGTCGAAGCGAGCACGGCGTAGCTGACGGCGAAGACGACGCCGAACAACAACACCGCTTCGTAGATCATTGCCGCGAGCCGCAACGCGAGAGTTGCGGCAACGGAATTGTCAGGCTCGATGCGCACGCACCGGGTTGGCCGCTATTTCGCCGGCGCCGGTGGAGCAGTGGCGGGTGCGGGCGTCTGACGGCGCTGCGCCGCCTGTTTCTTTGCGGCCTGTTCGGCCAGCGCGCGCTTTTTGTCGTCCGGCAGCTCCTGGTATCGCTGGAGCTTTTCCTGGCGTTCATCGGCCGGCAGCTCGTAAGCGCGACGAAAATTTTCGCGCGCCGTGTTTCGCTGTTCGGGCGATAGTCGTGCGAACTCGCCCATGCGCTGCTGAACTCGCTGCTGGGCGTCGGGGGTGAGCTTCGGGTACTTGCCCGCGACCTCGAGCCACTTTTGTCTGCGCTCCGCGGGGAGCGTCTCCCACATGCCGGCGAGCGGCGCCAGTGCATCGCGTTGCGCCGGAGTGAGCTCATTCCATGTGGGCCGGACTGCCGCCGCACCCTTTGCTGCCTTCGTGGCTGGCGCTGGAGAAACAGCGGGCGGTGCCTGCGCGACCGCTAGGCCGCTTGCGAACAGGCTGCACAACAAAGCACCACAGAGAAAACTCACTCGCACACTGGGCTCTAGAGATCTTCCGTTTCACCGCGCAGCAGCGCGCCGAAACCCTTGTCGGCGTAAGCGCCGATCGGAGTTTCATCCATCAACACCGCGAAGTCCATCGCGGCGAGATCGGAAATGCGCTGTTCCTGCGCCTGCTGTTGCTGCCACTGGTGGATGCCGATGAAACCCACTACCAGCGCGATCAACGGCGCTGCCAGTCCTACGCGACCGAACCAGCCCAGCCGCCGACCGCTATCGGCCGTACGCCCAGGGGCGGTTTGCGCGGCGGGGCTCCACGCCGGCTCTTGAGCAACGGCCGGCGCCCGATGGCGTGCGAGCGCCGCCGACCGTGCCTGCTCGAGCCGATACGTGGTCTTGTAATCCAGCTGCGCGGTCGCTTCGTTAAGCGCCTGGCGAACCTGGTATCCCAACTCTTTTTCGTTCATAGCTGTATGCCCCGTGCTCGCAACGCCCGCGCCAGTGCGTGAGTGGCGCGAGAACAATGGGTCTTGACGCTACCTTCCGAGCACCCCATTAGCGCGGCTGTTTCCGCCACGTCCATATCTTCCCAGTAACGCATCAAAAATGCCTCTCGTTGACGGTTGGGCAGGCGAGCGACCTCTTCCTCGATGATGGCCACGACCTGCGATCGCTCGACCTGATCCTGTGCGCTTTCGGCCGCGGGGGAGCCGGGCCGGGCTTCAAGCGTTTCCAGCGGATCGGAATTGTCGTCGT
>JBGSWY010000117.1:0-2169 GCA_041751715.1 Burkholderiaceae bacterium | reverse complement strand
GACCATACCCGCGCCGCTACAATCGTTCGCATGTTCACCCGGTTGCGCGAAGACATCGATTGCATCTTGCAGCGCGATCCTGCGGCGCGTTCGCGCTGGGAAGTGCTGACCTGCTACCCGGGCGTGCATGCGTTATGGATGCATCGCCTGGCGCGGTTCTGCTGGAATCGCAGGCTCCTCTGGCTCGGTCGTTTTATTTCGCACATCGCGCGATTTTTCACCGGCATCGAGATTCACCCGGGAGCGCAAATCGGCCGCTTCGTGTTCATGGATCACGGCATGGGAATCGTGATCGGAGAGACCGCTGTGATCGGCGAAGGCTCGACGATCTATCAGGGCGTCACGCTCGGCGGCACCTCGACGATCAAGGGAGCCAAGCGGCATCCGACGCTCGGGTGCAATGTGATCGTCGGCGCCGGAGCGAAAGTCCTGGGCGGGTTTTCAGTGGGCGATCGCGCGCGCATCGGATCGAATGCGGTGGTCGTCAAGGAAGTGCCGGCGGGAGCGACCGCGGTCGGCAATCCGGCGCGCATTTTGCACAAGGAAACCGAGGCGCAGCGTGAGGAGGCTGCCAACGCGATGGGTTTTTCCGCCTACGGGATCACACAGGAAGGAGATGACCCGCTGACGAAGGCATTGCACGGGTTGATCGATCATGCAGGCGCGCAGCAGCGCGAGATCGAACGTCTGGTGGCGGCGCTCGAACGCAGTGGCATTTCGCTGGAAGTTGAGGCAACCGAAGCGCCGAAGGTGGATCCGGCGCAGTTGAATCGCCTGGTCGACGACTGATCAATCGTCGAAGAGCACCATCCGCGGCCGGCCATCGACAAAGTCCAGATAGCCGCCACGCGGCTCAGCTTCATCCAGATCCCAGTCCGGCAGCACCCAGCGCTCGGCGCTGGCTTGGTCGGCATCAAGCTCGACTACATGCGCCGCGGGGCGATGTGTGTGCCCATGAATGATGCGCCGTACGCCGGCCTCGCGCAGCGCGGAGCCGATCGCCTCCGGCGTGACATCCATGATGTCCATCGCCTTTGTGGACTTCTCGTTTTCGCTCTGCATGCGCGCGCTTTTCGCGATTGCGACTCGCTGTTCGATCGACTTACCGAGGAAATCGCGCTGGAACTCGGGGTCGCGCACCATCGATCGAAACTGCTGATACGCGATATCACGCGTGCACCAGGCGTCGCCGTGCGACAGCAGCGTGATCGTTCCGGCCACTTCAACAATGATCGGGTCAGCCAGCAGCGTGGCGCCGGCGGCGCGCGCAAAACCACGGCCGAGTAAGGGGTCGCGGTTGCCGTGCATCAGGAACACGCGTTTTCCGGTTGCGGAAGCTGCAGCGAGCACATCGAGGACCGGCTGGGCTGACGGCGCGGCATCGTCGCCGATCCAGAATTCGAACAGATCGCCCAGGATCAGCAGCTCCTGATAACGCGGAACGTCTTCATGCATCAAGCGCAGGAAGCGCTGCATCGTGCGCGGCCGGTGTGGTGCCAGATGGAGGTCGGAAATGAAGATCGGATCGAGCAAGGGCTCGATCGATCGTGTGACCGCCAGCGCGGGCGGCGGCTCGGTCAGGTTCGAATTCAGGATCAGATGATCTCGGCTCTTTCAAGCAGGACATCGACTTCCGGCACATCCTGATGCGAGCCATGCCGGCCGGTGCGCATCATCTTGATTTTGTCGACCGTCTCCGTGCCTTCGATTACTTTGCCGAACACGCAGTAGCCCCAGCCCTGCGGCGACGGGGCGGTGTGGTTAAGGAATTCGTTGTCGGCGACGTTGATGAAAAACTGCGACGACGCTGAATGAGGATCGCCGGTGCGCGCCATCGCCACCGAGTACTTCGTGTTGCGAACGCCGTTGCGCGCTTCGTTCTCGATCGGCTCTTCGGCGGTTTTCTGCCGCATGCCCGGCTCGAAGCCGCCGCCCTGGATCATGAAGCCGTTGATCACGCGGTGAAACAGCGTGCCGTCATAGAAGCCGTTGCGAACGTAGTTCTCGAAATTTGCGGCGGTTTTCGGGGCACGCTCGTGATCGACCTCGATCGTGATCGGGCCATAGTTGGTGTACAGACGAACCATTGACTCTCCTCGCTATTTGGCAATGCGTGCGGTCTTGACGACGATCGGCGTCACCGGGACGTTCTGATGCGGCCCCCGGGTA
>JBGSWY010000116.1:0-8430 GCA_041751715.1 Burkholderiaceae bacterium | reverse complement strand
TGAGATTTCGTTATACTTCGCGGCCTCGTGCGGGAATAGCTCAGTTGGTAGAGCGCAACCTTGCCAAGGTTGAGGTCGAGGGTTCGAGACCCTTTTCCCGCTCCAGATTCAGATGAGGGGAAGCCGCCGCGCTTCCCCTTGTGATGTTGGAGATTCAATGAGCGATTCAACCGAAAGGCCGATTGAATCGCAGCGGCGGGGTGGCAGAGTGGCCATGCAGCGGACTGCAAATCCGTGTACGCCGGTTCGATTCCGACCCCCGCCTCCATTTCCACCGATCGCCGCGGTGGTGAAACTGGTAGACACAGCGGACTTAAAATCCGCCGCAAGCGAAAGCAAGCATGCCGGTTCGATTCCGGCCCGCGGCACCAGGACACGATGAAAGTATTCAATCTCTGTTGCGATCGGGAACACGCGTTCGAAGGCTGGTTTGCTTCGAGTGAAGAGTTCGATCGTCAGCTGTCGGCCGGATTAGTCGAATGCCCGGTGTGCGCGAGCACCGAAGTGCACAAGCTGCTCTCCGCCCCGCGCCTGAATCTGGGTAATACTCAAGAGACGCCGGAGCCATCGGGCAAGGAGCCCGTCGCAATGCCGAACGACGATTCAATGCGCTCGATGATGCTGCAGATTGCGCGGCACATTGCAGCGAACAGCGAAGATGTCGGCGAGCGATTTCCTGAAGAGGCGCGGCGTATTCACTACGAGGAAGCGCCGAAGCGCTCGATCCGCGGCATGGCTTCGAAGGACGAGGCAGCCGAGTTGAAGGAAGAAGGCATCGAAGTGATGCCCGTCCCGTTCGGCAATCTGCTGAAGAATCCGCTGCAGTAAGTGTCCTGACCTGGACTCGACGGAACAACCAGGCTGCGCTCGCCCGCAGCGTTTGCTCAGGCGCGCGAATGGCTTCGGTTCGCTTTCCTCAAGCTGTCCAGCCATGCCACGGCTTCCGCCTCGGATACAAAGACGTCTCCAATCAGACCGCGGTTCGCGCCAACGGTGACTCCGAACTTCTCCGGATCGATCATCTCAGGACGAACGACCATCGCCAGCCGAACCACTCCGCCGGCTGCACTCGCCCACTTCTCGACGAAAATGAACCGTTGGGCAATGCTGGGTGATTCGAAGCCGGTGAGAGAGGTTGCGTTGGTCATAAGCTCGCGAACGCCCTGCGCGCGGGCGTACGCAATCGCAGCGGTGACCATGTCCACCGCGGTGGCAAGCGACACGCAGCCGCTGGGTCGAAAGAATCCACGACCCGCAACTATCTCGAAACCGCCTGGTGCGTCCACCACAGTGTCGCTCAGCCGACCGGCCAAGTGGCGGTACGAAACGTTTCCAATCAGCGCCTTTCGTACTGCTTTGCTCCGAACAGGGTTTCTTTTTCCTTGTCATCCATTGGCTTGCGCCGATCGGCGAGGACCTTTACGCCCCGCTGCACCGCCGGCCGCGCATCGATCGTTTCGTACCAGCGCTTGACGTTCGGATACTCGGCGAGATCGACGCCCTGATTCGCGTGCGAACGCGTCCACGGGAAGATCGACATGTCGGCGATCGAATATTCGTATGCGAAGAATTTCGCCTCGCCGAGCCGGCGGTCCATCACCCCGTACAGCCGCTTCGCTTCGTTGGTGTAACGGTTGACCGCATACTCGATCTTTTCCGGCGCGTAGATGCGGAAGTGGTGAGCCTGGCCGAGCATCGGGCCGACTCCGCCCATCTGAAACATCAGCCACTGCAATGCGATGTACTTGCCGCGCACATCGCCCGGCAGAAAGTTTCCGGTCTTGCCGGCGAGGTACAGCAGAATCGCGCCGGACTCGAAGATCGAGATCGGCCTACCGTCGGGGCCGTCGGAATCGACGATCGCCGGCATCTTGTTGTTCGGGCTGATCTTTAAAAATTCCGGCTTGAATTGATCGCCGGCGCCGATGTCGACTGCGTGCACGTTGTACTCGAGCCCGCACTCCTCCAGCATGATGTGAACTTTATGGCCGTTGGGTGTCGGCCAGGTGTGTAGATCGATCATTTCGTAGCTCCGGTTTCTCTTGACGATGGCGGCAATGTGACGTGCTTGCCAATTTCAAATTTTGCGATGGCGTTGCGATGCACTTCGTCGGGCCCATCGGCCAGCCGCAGCGTGCGTGCATGCGCATAGGCATATGCGAGCGGAAAATCGTCGCACACGCCGCCGCCTCCGTGCGCCTGGATCGCCCAGTCGAGGACTTCACATGCGACGTTCGGCGCCACGACCTTGATCATCGCGATCTCGGCCTTCGCTGCCTTGTTGCCCACGGTGTCCATCAGCCACGCGGCTTTCAGCGTCAACAGACGGGCCTGGTCGATCTTGCAGCGTGCTTCCGCGATGCGTTCCTGCCAGACGGTCTGCCGGGCAACCGCTGTGCCGAACGCAACGCGGCTGGATAGCCTCCGGCACATGAGCTCGAGTGCACGCTCGGCGAGGCCGATCGAGCGCATGCAGTGATGGATACGCCCGGGCCCAAGGCGGCCCTGCGCAATCTCGAAGCCGCGTCCTTCGCCGAGCAGCAGGTGGGTCGCCGGCACACGAACATCCTTGAAGTCGATTTCCATGTGGCCATGCGGCGCATCGTCGTAGCCGAAGACGCTCAGCGCGCGCAGCACCTTCACACCGGGTGCGTCTGCGGGCACCAGGATCATCGACTGCTGCGAATGCTTCGGCGCATCCGGATCGGTCTTGCCCATCAGGATGTAGATGCGGCAGCGCGGATCTCCCGCACCCGAGATCCACCACTTGCGGCCGTTGATCACGTAATCGCCGCCGTCGCGCTCGATCGACGTCTGAATGTTGGTCGCATCGCTCGACGCGACCGCGGGCTCGGTCATCACGAACGCCGAGCGAATTTCTCCGGCCAGCAACGGTTTCAGCCACTGTTCCTTCTGTTCCGTGCTCCCGTACCGCTCAATCGTTTCCATGTTGCCGGTATCGGGCGCCGAACAATTGAACACCTCGGAAGCCCATGGCACTCGCCCCATCGATTCGGCGAGCGGTGCGTATTCGAGATTGGTCAGCCCGGCGCCATGCGATGACTGCGGTAGAAACAGATTCCACAGGCTTTCGGCGCGTGCCTGAGGTTTCAGCTCATTGATCAGCGCAGTCGGCGTCCAGCGGGCCCCGCGCCGCGTGTTCTCTTCGATCTCGCGATGAAAGCGCTGCTCGTTCGGATAGACGTGCTGCTGCATGAATGCGTCCACTCGCGCACGCAGCTCCTGAACTTTCGGCGAGTAGTCGAACTGCATATGCGCAGGATAGCTCAGCGCCCGCTGCGTTTATATTTCCGGCGATGAAGGCGATTCAATGTGTCGAGTGGGGTGAGCCAGGCAAGCTGGTGCTGGCCGAGCTTCCCCTGCCGGAACCGGGCGCCGGGCAGGTGCGAATTCGCATTGCGGCGGCTGGTGTCAACTTTCCGGATGCGTTGATCGTGCAAAAAAAGTATCAGCTGCAGCCGAAGCTGCCGTTCGTGCCCGGCACTGAAGTCGCCGGAACGGTGGATGCGATCGGCGACGATGTGCATCACCTGAAGCTGGGCGATCTTGTCATTGCTTTCGTCGGCGTCGGCGGATTTGCGGAATACGTCTGCACACCCGCCGCCCTGGCAGTCGCCATCCCGGACGGCGTCAGCGATGAAGTGGCTGCCGCGTTCACGCTGACGTATGCAACATCGAATCATGCGCTGTTCGATCGAGGCCAGTTGAAGGCCGGAGAAACGCTGCTGGTGCTGGGCGCCGGCGGCGGCGTTGGCCTCGCTGCGGTGGAGCTCGGCAAGGCCGCCGGTGCGCATGTGATCGCAGCGGCATCGAGCGCGGACAAGCTCGCGGCGGCGAA
The DNA here is from genome assembly GCA_041751715.1 of Burkholderiaceae bacterium. Taxonomy (GTDB): domain Bacteria; phylum Pseudomonadota; class Gammaproteobacteria; order Burkholderiales; family Burkholderiaceae_F; genus JACCZX01. The sequence goes on along the minus strand of JBGSWY010000116.1, from coordinate 4,571 downwards.
GGCTCACGGTGCCGATGAGTCAGTCGATTACAACTGTAACGATCTGCGCGATGCGGTGAAGCAGTTGACCGGCGGTAATGGCGCCGATGTCATTTACGATCCGGTCGGCGGTCCCGGCACGGAAGCGGCGGTGCGCTCGCTTGCGTGGCGCGGCCGGCTGTTGATTGTCGGTTTCGCGCAGGGTGAGATTCCGCAGATTCCGGCCAACCTGTTGTTGCTGAAAGGCGGCTCGGCCGTCGGTGTGTTTTGGGGCGAGTTTGCGAAGCGCGAACCGAAGGCGAACTTTGCGATGCTGAAAGAACTGTTTACCTGGCTCGCGCAGGGCAAGCTCAGGCCGCATGTGTCCAAAACTTATCCGCTGGCCGAAACACCGCGCGCGCTGGAAGCGCTGCTTGCGCGCAATGTCGTAGGCAAACTCGTCGTGCAGCCATGGACATGAAACACACGATGCAGGTTCTTGCCGGTTTGCTTCTGCTTGCATCGATTGCCGTTGCAAGCGCAGCCGAACGCAGTATCGACAAGTCGATCGTGGTGCCCGCCACACTCGATCAGGTATGGGACGCGTGGACCACGCGCGAAGGCATCGTCAGCTTCTTCGCACCCGATGCGAAGATCGAGCCGAAGGTCGGCGGCGCATTTCACATCTATATCAATCCGCTGGCCGAGCCCGGACTCAAGGGCGCCGACGACATGCGCTTCATGGCGCTGCAGCCAAAGCAGATGCTGTCGTTCGACTGGAACGCGCCGCCGCATCTTGCGGAAGCTCGCCGGCAACGAACGTTTGTCGTGCTCAGGTTTACGCCGGTCAGTCCAAACGAAACGAGAGTCAGCCTGCATCACATCGGATGGGGCGAGGGCGGCGAATGGGACAAGACGTTCGCTTACTTCGATCGCGCCTGGACCGGTGTGCTGGGCAACTTGAAGAAGCGGTTCGAAAGCGGGCCGCAGGACTGGACCGAGTGGATGAACGCGTTGCGCAAGATGCAGGAACAGGCAAAGAAATAGATGCCGACCATCGAATTTGCGCCGGCGCTGCAGCGCCACGCGGCGTCACCGCCGGTGTCGGCAGCAGCCGCGTCGCTGCAATCGTTGCTGGAGACGGCCTTTGCGCAGCAGCCTGCGCTGCAAAGCTACGTACTCGATGAACAAGGATGCGTACGCAAGCACGTTGCAGTTTTTCTCAACGGCCGCTTGCTGCATGATCGCCAGCGGCTCGATGTCCTGCTTGCCGCGGACGATCGAATCTATATTGCGCAGGCGTTATCGGGAGGATAGAAGTGAGACTGTCAGTGGCAACGCGGAAGGGCTTGTTCGAGCTTTCATCCGATGGTGATGGATGGAAGGTGGACGCCGTGCACTTCGTCGGCGAGCCGGTGACCGCCGCGTTGCACGATACCGCCAGCGGCCGCACGATTGCCGCCCTGAGGATGGGTCATTTCGGTGTCAAGCTGCGCACGTCCGAGGATCGCGGCAGGGCGTGGAATGAAGTCGGATCACCGGCGTACCCGCCCAAGCCGGAAGGCATCGAAGACAGCAATCCCTGGGCGCTGGATCAGGTCTGGGTCTTCGAAGGCTTTCATTCCAAGCGGCCGCAGCGTTTGTGGGCCGGCACCAATCCAGGCGGATTGTTTCGTTCAGACGACGGCGGCCAGTCGTGGAGCCTGATCGACAGCCTGTGGAACATGCCGGAACGCAAAGAGTGGTTCGGCGGCGGCTACGACATTCCAGGCATTCACTCCATCTGCGTGCACCCGGACGATCCGGATGACATCGTCGTCGGAGTGTCGTGCGGCGGTGCTTGGCGCACGCGTGACGGCGGCAACACGTGGGCCGTGGGGCACGGCATGCGGGCGACATTCATGCCGCCTGAGGGTCAGTTCAATCCGGTGATTCAGGATCCGCATCGCATCGTCCAATGCGAGGCGAATCCTGACGTGCTGTGGACGCAGCATCACTGCGGTATCTGGAAATCGACCGATCGCGGTGCAAACTGGAGCGAGGTCAGCGCGGCGCGTCCCAGCAACTTCGGCTTTGCTGTCGCGGTGCATCCGCGCGACGCCGACACGGCGTGGTTCATGCCGCTGGTCAGCGACGAGAAGCGCGTTCCGGTCGAAGGCAAAGTGGTCGCGTCGCGCACGCGCGATGGCGGCGCCACCTTTGACGTGCTGACCGCTGGCCTTCCGCAGCGCGATGCCTATGACGTCGTCTACCGGCACGGCCTTGACATTGCCGCCGATGGCACCCACCTCGCTGCCGGCTCGACCACCGGTTCGTTATGGACGTCGAAAGACAGCGGTGAGTCGTGGCAGACCGTCGGCGTCAGTTTGCCGCCGATCTATGCGGTGCGATTCACCTGAGACGCTGCTGTTGGCGCAAGCCGACCCGCTCGGCCGGGCCGCGACCCGTCTGTTGCAGTTGATGACGGTCGAAGCGCGGCTTCGCTATCCCGAAGAATGGATACCGGGAACACCAGCGCCGAGAAACCAGCCGCTTGGACCGCGAAGCGCGTTCCTGATCGCGCGGCTGGGACGCCGTGTCATTGGCTGTGGCGGTATTCGCCCGCTTGACAACGACGCGGCCGAGCTGCGGCGCATGTATGTCATCCGCAACTCTCGGCAGCGAGGCGTCGCGCGCGCTTTGTTGCACGAGACTGAATCGCTCGCACGGGGATTCGGCTACTGCGTAATACGCTTGGCCACAGGAGTACGGCAACCGGAGGCGATGGCGCTCTATGAGAGCCAGGGGTACGTGCGCGCGATGCCGTACGGCTCGTACGGTTGTGATCCGCTAAGTGTCTGCTACGAGAAGCGACTGCACGACGCCGCGCTGGGGGCACGCGTGTAGGATCAAGCTCTGCATTGCGGCTCCAGGGCCGCAGCCATACCGAGGAGACGACGATGGGCCACGCCGAAACAAAATTCCAGGATGCGCTCGACACCCGAACACTGTCGATGGATGAGTACTGGATGCCGTTCACGCCGAACCGCGACTTCAGGCACGAGCCGAAGATGGTAGTGCGCGCCGAAGGCATGTATTTGTGGAATGAGCGCGGCGAACGTCTGATCGATGCATCCTCCGGGCTGTTCTGTGTCAATGCCGGACATTGCCGTGAGGAAATCGCGCAGGCAGTCGGCACGCAGCTTGGCGAGCTCGACTTCATCGCGCCGTTCACGCGCGGCCATCCGAAGCAGTTCGAGCTGGCGAGCCGGGTTGCGGCATTGACGCCCGGCGACCTGAATCGCATCTTCTTCACAAACTCGGGTTCCGAATCGGTTGACACCGCGATGAAGGTCGCACTCGCCTACTGGCAGGCGAAAGGCCAGGGCGGGCGCACGATGTTCATCTCGCGCGAGCGTGCGTATCACGGCGTGAATTTCGGCGGCGTCTCGCTCGCCGGCATGGCGAACAACCGGCGCCGGTTCGGCCCAACGTTGCCCGGCATTGCGCACATGCGGCATACGCATATCAAGGAGAACTTCTTTCAACCCGGCGAGGGCACGCACGGCGTCGAGCTCGCCGAGGATCTGGTGCGCTTCGTCAACCTGTACGGTGCCGAGAACATAGCGGCGTGCTTCGTCGAGCCGATCGCGGGCTCGACCGGGTGCCTGGTGCCGCCGAAAGGTTATCTGAAGCGGCTGCGCGAGATCTGCGATGCGAATGGCATCTTGCTCGTGTTCGACGAGGTGATCACCGGCTTTGGACGCACCGGCCAGAACTTCGCCGCGCAGAGCTTCGGCGTGACACCGGATTTGATGACCATGGCGAAGGGCATCACGAACGGCGCACAGCCGATGGGCGCGGTTGCCGTCAGCGAGCGCATTCATGACACCATCTTTAACTCGGCGCCCGAGGGCGGCATCGAATTCTTCCACGGCTACACGTACTCCGGGCATCCGGCCGCGTGCGCCGCGGGGCTGGCCACGCTCGACATTTACCAGCGCGACGGTCTGTTCGAGCAGGGCCGTCAGCTCTCGCCGTATTTTCTCGAAGGTCTGTTCTCGCTGCGCGATATCCCGGTGGTGGCGGACATCCGCGGCTACGGCATGATGGGTGCGGTCGACGTGCACGTGGAAAGTGTGCCGGGCAAGCGCGGGCACCTGCTGCAGAAGAAGCTGTTCGACAACGGGTTGCATCTGAAAGCGACGGGCGACTCCGCGATCGTGGCCCCGCCGCTGATCGCGGAGCGCGCGCATATCGGCAGCATCGTGGAAATCCTGCGCCGGACGCTGAAATCTATTTAGGATTCATGTGGTTTTTTAACGGGAGGATGCATGAAGCGCTTTATCGCAAGCTTGTTATCGGGAGTGTCGGCATTCGCGGTGTCGATGGTGGCGGTGGCGCAGACGAAGGAGGTCACGATCGCCTATCAGGACATGGTCGTGCCGTATCGCGTCGCGCAGGAAGCGAAGGCGCTCGAAAAGGCGACCGGGTACAAGATCAACTGGAAGCAGTTCGCCGGTGGCGGCGAAGTCATAAAGGCGATGGCCTCAGGGGCGGTTCAGATCGGTGAAATCGGCTCGGCCGGCATCGCCGCCGCTGTGTCGCGCGGAGAGCCGCTCGAGATCTTCTGG
>JBGSWY010000115.1:0-4896 GCA_041751715.1 Burkholderiaceae bacterium | reverse complement strand
GCGTGTGATGTCGGCGAAGGACGCCGATACGGCCGTGAAGGGGCCGATTATCGGTGGCCTCGCTTATCTCGTGTTTGCAATGGTGCCGATTTTCATCGGGCTGTCGGCGTTTCTGGTGATGCCGGAGGTTGCCAACGCGCTGCTTGAGGAAGACTCGCAGAAGATTCTGCCGACCCTGGTGCTGGAGCGCATGCCGGTGTGGCTGCAGGTTGCTTTCTTCGGGGCGCTGCTGGCGGCGATCATGTCGACTGCATCGGCAACTTTGCTTGCGCCATCGACCACGTTCGTCGAAAACGTACTGAAGAATTTCGTGAAGATGGACGACCGGCAGAAGCTGCGCAACATGCGCCTGGCAGTAGTTGCGTTCACGGCGTGCGTTCTGACTTATTCGATCATCATGGAAGGCACCCCCATTTACGAGCTCGTATCCAGGGCGTACCAGTTTCCGGTGGTCGGCGCGTTCTGGCCGCTGGTGTGCGGCATTTACTGGAAGCGCTCAACCACGCAGGGCGCAATCTGGTCGATCCTGCTCGGGATGGGTACCTGGACCCTGCTCGAATTCACGCCGCTTGGGGAGGCGTTTCCTTCCGTGCTAGCCGGGTTCCTGATGGCCGCGCTGGGGATGTTCGGCGGCTCGCTCCTTTCGGCGCATGGTCCTCAGGAACAGCGCAGCGCCTAGCAGTCCGATGCAAAACTACTGTGCGTCGTTCTTGCGCCTGCGGTGCTCAATGGACGTCCGTACGCTTGCGCTCCTGGGCGCAACCTCGGGCCTGCTCGCTACTTTTTTCATCAAGCTGCTAGCCCGAGCTGTTCGCTCCGGCCAGCGACTTGAAGTCCTGCGCGTAGTCGTTCAGCTTCTTGTCGAGCACCGCGCGCTGTTCCGGCGTCGCGACGTTAATCAGCTGCGCGACCAGCTCGGCGCTGCCGCGCCGATACGACTCGGTGCGCGCCCGGCGCTCGGCATCGGGCGCGACACTGAGCTGCGTAAAGTAAGTGCGCATCCAGCGTGTAGCCGCTTCTTCGCTCGGACGCTCCGCCTGAACCTTGCGCAGCAGTGCGATGAACCCGCGTTGCCGACGCTCGCGCTCATCGATCCACCATGTTCGATCGTCGGGACGGCTTGCGAATGACTTGCGGATGATTTCTTTCTGTTCGTCGGTCAATCTGCCGAACCAGGATTCGGCGCGCTCGCTGTACTTCTTGATCCGCTCGGCACCGGGGTCCTTGTCGGGCTGACGCGCCAGCTCGCGCCGTGCCTTGGCGGCATCGCCGGCAGTTTTCTTTGCCGCGCGATCGATCTGCTCCGGCGTCAGAGTCAGCGCAAGGTGCGCGATATCGGGCGCCGCCTTGTCGCCGGCAGTCAGCATGCGCGCGTTAAGCTGCCTGTTGAATTCCATCACATCGGCAGCGGTCACCTGACCGCCGAGTTTCGCGCGGGCGGCGTCGATGAACGCGGCGTAATCGCGCAACTGCGTCGAACGATGCCAGGCGAGCAGCGCGTTCATGCGCTCCCTGACCGTCAGTTCCTGCTCTGGATTGAGCTCGAAATAGCTGTCAAGCTGAAACAATGCCAGCGTGTCGGCGTTGTTGTAGCCGAGCTTCATTGCCGCGCAACCGGCGAACGAGATCGTCATCGCGATCAGTGCCAGCCAGCGCACGCAGTGGGCGAGGGGATTCTGCATCGGTGAACTAGAATCGTTACGCAACCGGACCTCCCGCGTGTTCTCGACTTCTTACGCTGCACCGACCAGGCACGAACCATGAATATCGTGATCCTTGCCGCCGGACAAGGCAAGCGCATGGGCCGGTCGCTGCCCAATTCGCTGCCGAAGGTGCTGCATTCCGTTGCCGGCCGCCCGATGCTGGCCCACGTTCTTGACGCGGTCCGCGCCGCCCTGGCGGACACGCAGGTCAATATAGTGGTTGTCGTCGGTCACGGCGGCAAGAAAGTGCAAGAAGCGTTCCCCGCTGAATTCGCCGACAACGCGGGACTGCGCTTCGTTGAACAAAGCCAGCAGCTTGGAACCGGCCATGCCGTTTTGCAAGCAGCGCCGCTGTTGGACGACGCGGTCCCGACTTTGGTTCTGTACGGCGACGTTCCATTGATCAGATCGGAAACCCTGCGACAACTGCTGGCGGCGACCGGCGAGGTCGCACTGCTGACCGTGCAGTTGGCTCAGCCCGCGGGTTACGGGCGCATCGTGCGCGATAGGCACGGCAACGTGTTGCGCATCGTCGAGGAGCGCGATGCGAGCGACGACGAGCGCGCGGTGACCGAGGTCAACACTGGCATCATGACCGCGCCCACGGGCAAGCTGAAAAGCTGGCTCACTGCGTTGTCGAACGACAATGCGCAGGGTGAGTACTACCTGACCGACGTCATCGCGCAGGCGGTCGCGCAGCATTGCCGCGGGGTCGCCGTCGAGTGCACCGACGGCGATGAAACGCTCGGCGTCAACAGCAAGGAAGAGCTCGCGGCGGTCGAGCGGATCGCGCAGCGCCGTATTGCCAGCGAGCTGATGCGATGTGGCGCGACACTGGCCGACCCGGCGCGCATCGACGTGCGAGGCACGGTCGAAGTCGGCGCCGAAGTCTCGATCGATGTCGGGTGCGTGTTCGAGGGACACGTCACGCTGGCCGATGGCGTGCGCATCGGTGCGTATTGCGTGCTGCGCGACTGCACGATCGACACCGGTACCGAAGTGCTGCCGTTTTCGTATCTGGAGGACAGCGCGATCGGTGCCGATGCGCGTATCGGGCCTTTTGCACGCCTGCGGCCCGGCGCGCAGCTGGGCGATCAGGTGCACATCGGCAACTTTGTCGAAGTCAAGGCGAGTACGCTGGGGCGCGGCTCGAAGGCAAACCATCTGGCGTACATTGGAGACGCGACGGTCGGGGCCAACGTCAACATCGGCGCCGGTACCATAACCGCCAATTACGACGGCGCCCGCAAGCACCGCACCGTCATTGGCGACAATGTGTTCATCGGTTCGAATGCGGTATTGGTCGCGCCGGTCACGATCGGCCCGGGCGCAACGATCGCCGGCGGCTCGACGATCTCGAAGAACGTACCCGGCGACACGCTGACCGTGGCGCGCGCTCGGCAGACCACGCTCGAAGGCTGGAAGCGGCCGACGAAGGAAGATAAGGGTTAGAGGCTATGTGCGGCATCGTGGGAGCGATTGCATTACGCGACGTCACGCCGGTGCTGGTCGAAGGGCTGCGCCGGCTCGAGTATCGCGGCTATGACTCGTGCGGAGTCGCGCTGCTGCAGGATGGCGCGCTGACGCGCTCGCGCAGCACGGCGCGCGTGGCGGAGCTCGAGACCCAGGTCAGGCAGTCGGCGCTCGCCGGCAACCTCGGAATTTCGCACACGCGCTGGGCCACCCACGGTGCGCCCGTGACCGGCAATGCGCATCCGCACTTCTCACGCAACGAAGTGGCGGTCGTGCATAACGGCATCATCGAGAACTACGAGGAGATTCGTACCGAACTGCAGCGTGCTGGTTACGAGTTCGATACCGAAACCGATACCGAGGTCATTGCGCATCTGGTGCATCAGCTTTATCGCGGCGATCTGCTGGCTGCCGTGCGTGCGGCCACTGCACGCTTCAAGGGCGCCTATGCGATCGCAGTGATGCATAAGGCGGAGCCACAGCGGCTGGTCGGTGCGCGCCACGGGTCGCCGTTGGTGGTCGGATTGGGCAACGGCGAGAATTTTCTGGCGTCGGATGCACTGGCACTGGCCGGGACCACTGACCAGATCATTTATCTGGAAGACGGCGATGCGGTGGATATCGAGTTGACGCGGGTGCGCATCGTCGACGCTGCAGGCAATGCGGCAGAGCGTGCGGTGCATACGGTCAAGGTGGCGGCGGGGGGCGCCGAGCTCGGACCGTATCGGCACTACATGCACAAGGAGATCTTCGAGCAGCCGCGCGCGATCAGCGACACGATTGAAAGCATCGAGTCGATCACGCCGGAACTGTTCGGCGCGAATGGGCCCGCCACGCTGGCCGACATCGATTCAGCGTTGATTCTTGCCTGCGGTACGAGCTATTACGCCGGGCTGACCGCCAAGATCTGGCTCGAGTCGATCGCCGGATTGCCCACCCAGGTCGAAATTGCAAGCGAGTATCGCTATCGCGACAGCGTGCCCAACCCGCGCACGCTGGTCGTCGTGATCTCGCAATCAGGCGAGACGGCAGACACACTCGCCGCACTCAAGCACGCGCAGTCACTCGGCATGGCGCGCACGCTCGGCATCATCAATGTTTCCACCAGTGCGATGGCGCGGCAGACTGCACTGCAGTTCTTTACGCGTGCCGGCATCGAGATAGGCGTGGCTTCCACCAAGGCGTTCACCACGCAGCTGGTGGCGTTGTTTCTGCTGACGCTGACGATCGCGAAGCAGCGCGGACGGCTGGACGAGGAATCCGAACGCAGGCACATCCGCGCGTTGCGTCATCTGCCGGCGGCACTGCAGGCAGTGCTTGCGCTGGAACCGCAGGTAATCGCGTGGTCCGAGCAGTTTGCGCGCAAGGAGAACGCACTGTTTCTCGGCCGCGGGTTGCACTATCCGATCGCGCTGGAGGGCGCGTTGAAGCTGAAGGAGATCAGCTACATCCACGCCGAGGCGTACCCGGCCGGCGAACTGAAGCACGGCCCGTTGGCGCTTGTGACCGACCAGATGCCGGTGGTCGTGGTTGCACCCAACGATGCGCTGGTCGGAAAGCTGAAGTCGAACATGCAGGAAGTGCGCGCGCGCGGCGGCCAGCTTTACGCATTCGCCGATGCGGACACGAACATCGCATCCGCACCGGGCATTCACGTGATCAGGCTGCCCGAACACTACGGTCCGCTGTCGCCCATCCTGCACGCCGTTCCCGTTCAATT
>JBGSWY010000114.1:0-3206 GCA_041751715.1 Burkholderiaceae bacterium | reverse complement strand
GCGCCGAACACGTCGGTATCGATGACGATCAACGGTCCGGCACCGACGATCCTCGCGATGTTCATGAACACTGCGATCGATCAGAACCTCGACAAGTTCAAGGAAGAAAACAAGCGCGAGCCCACCGACGACGAGGCCGCGAAGATCAGGGCGTGGGTGCTCGAGAACGTGCGCGGCACCGTGCAGGCCGACATCCTGAAGGAAGACCAGGGCCAGAACACCTGCATCTTCTCGACCGAGTTCTCGCTGAAGGTGATGGGCGACATTCAGCAGTACTTCGTGCACAACAGCGTGAAGAACTTCTACTCGGTCAGCATCAGCGGCTATCACATCGCCGAAGCCGGCGCGAACCCGATCAGCCAGCTCGCATTCACGCTGTCGAACGGCTTCACGTTCGTCGAGGCGTATATGGCACGCGGCATGCACATCGACGACTTCGCGCCAAACCTGAGCTTCTTCTTCAGCAATGGCATGGACCCGGAGTACACGGTCATGGGCCGCGTCGCGCGCCGCATTTGGGCGGTGGCGATGCGCGACAAATACGGCGCGAACGAGCGATCACAGAAGCTCAAGTACCACTGCCAGACCAGCGGCCGCTCTCTGCACGCGCAGGAAATCCAGTTCAACGACATTCGCACCACACTGCAGGCGCTGATCGCCACCTACGACAACGCGAACAGCCTGCACACCAACGCGTTCGACGAAGCGATCACAACGCCGACCGGCGAATCGGTGCGCCGCGCGGTGGCGATCCAGATGATCATCAACCGCGAATGGGGTCTGGCGAAGAACGAGAACCCGAACCAGGGCAGCTTCATCGTCGACGAGCTGACCGAGCTGGTCGAAGAAGCGGTGCTGAAGGAGTTCGAATCGATCAGCGAGCGCGGCGGAGTGTTGGGCGCCATGGAACTCGGCTACCAGCGGGGCAAGATCCAGGAAGAATCACTGCACTACGAGCACCTGAAGCACACCGGCGAGTACCCGATCATCGGCGTGAACACGTTCCGCAATCCGAACGGCGATCATGTGCCCGATCACGTAGAGCTGCAGCGCTCGACCGAAGAAGAAAAGCAAAGCCAGTTGACGCGGTTACAGGATTTTCAGAAGCGCAATGCAAAGCAGACTCCGGCAATGCTGCAGCGTCTTCAGCGCGCTGTGATCGATAACAAGAACGTATTCGAAGTGCTGATGGATGCGGTTCGTGTCTGCTCGCTCGGGCAGATTACGAATGCGCTGTTCGAGGTGGGCGGGCAGTATCGGAGGAATATGTGACCGTGCGCGATGCGCTTTGATAACGCCCGCATCGACAAAGAAAAGATAACCGATTACTTGCTCGGGTCATCCAGCGTCGCCGCGATCGGTAAGGCACGCTTGTTCGGTCGCATGGGCTTCAGCGCTCAGGACTGGGAGCAATTGGCGGCGGCTTTGCGACGGCAAGCCTCGCAAGCCGCAGTCGAAATACAGACGTCGGATTGGGGCAGCAAGTACGTAGCCACCGGTCCGATTGACGGGCCTAACGGCGGGAGTTACAAGATAGTCTCAGTTTGGATTGACGACGGCACCGGGCTGCGGCTGGTGACGGCTTATCCATTTAAGGAGTAACCGATGCTCGCCGAACATTCATCAGCGGTTCTGGTTACCGACCTCCCTGCGCTCGGCTTGGTCGCCGGTGACGTTGGCGCGGTCGTGCACGTTTATCGTGACGGCGAGGCCTACGAAGTGGAGTTCGTGCGCTACGACGGCTCCTCAAGCGGCACGGTTACGCTGACAGCAGACCAGGTTCGCGCTGCCGGCATGCGCGACGTGCCGCACGTGCGGCAATTGGCCGCGTGAGGATCAGCGAGCGCGTGGTGGGCTCGGCACGATGGAATTGGGCTACCAGCGCGGCAAGATTCAGGAAGAGTCACTGCATTACTTGAACGGCAAAGTCGAACGCTCCCAACTCACGGATCTGCAGGAGTTCTGGGCACATGGCCCCTGCCCTTCGATGCAAGACTCAGACGACCTCGAATGCTGGCAGTTCGATTACAACTGGCGACGTCCGCACGGCTCGCTGAAGGGCCGAACACCTGCCGAACGCAGCTCCGAACTATGCGACCAAATTCCGGATCGCGAAGCTGTGGCACTCCGATTCGACGACAGCAAAGAGCCTCTGCAATTCAGCAACTGGGCAACGGACCAGGCAATGAAAATGGTCCACTTCAGCGGCGCGAAGCGCAAAAGAAGCTTGCAAGAAAACGTCGATTGACATGCTGCTTCACGTTGAAACGAGTCTGTTTTACTCACAGGAAATTCTGGAACCGCAGGGAGAACGTCGAGTCCGGCTCCTCCGTCAGCACGATTTCCTTTTCGCCGTCAACGCGCTCTGCAGTTTGCTGATGTGAATGACGCACAGTACTTCCTTCGCAAGTTCGGGGCTTTCAACGATCATGCCGAGTGGCACAACGCCAGTTAGCACGACGGCCGCTCCGGTGACGCTGCCCGTATCGACAACAACCGGCTTTGCGAACGGCAAGGTTCTGCCGATTGCCGCTTCGGGCAGCGTTCGCGCGCTGCAAGTGGTCGGCAGCGTGCCGAGGATCGAAGTAGCGCATGTGAACGCCGACGCAACAACGGGCAACTATTCGCTGACGTTACCGACCGCCGCACCGCGCCTCGCGACGTATGCGACGACGCTCCCTTTGATCTTTAATGCGCAATCCGGAAGCGCCGCCAACTACACGCTCGAGGCTTTCGCAGGCGGCTATGTCATGCAGACGAAGGCAGTGACCGTCGGCGCTGCGCCTGTCGTCAACGACTTCACGCTGGTGTCAGGGCCCTAGACGCTGAAGCGTTGCGTCAAAGCGGGTTAGCGCTCTGCCCCGAGGCCCTGGTACTGATCTGGCGCACAATCAACAGCCAACCGGCCCGCGCTAGGAACACCCATGCTGAAAGTCGCGCTGTACTTGACAAGAGTTGCCATCGTCAGCTGCTCTCTTGTCCTTCTCACACCCGCCAGTGGGCAGCAGAAGTTCGACACGATCAAGATCATCGTCGGCTATCCCCCCGGCGGTGCATCAGACCGAGCGGCGCGGCTGGTGGGCGATGCTCTGCGTGAAAAACTCGGCGCGACGGTCATCGTGGAGAACAAGACCGGCGCCGGTGGCAGGGTCGCTGCGCAAGGCTTCCGCGCTACACCCGCCAACGAGACCGCGTTGATGATCGGC
>JBGSWY010000113.1:0-1744 GCA_041751715.1 Burkholderiaceae bacterium | reverse complement strand
TCCTTGCTCACATCGGGATGGTATTTGCGCGCCAGCGCGCGATACGCTTTCTTGATCTCATCGGCGCCGGCGGTCTTCTCGACTCCCAGCGTCCCGTAATACTCCTTGAACTCCATGTTCAGGCTCCGTTAGCAACGCGGCAAGCGGCGATCAGTGCAAAGGCGGTCAAGGCTGTCATGCAGGCACGTTGTATGCGAAGCGAATTGTCCCAACGGCCATTTCCACAGAATCAAGGAGCAATTATGTCTACCAAAAAGGCATCCGCAGTCTGGAAGGGCGGTATCAAGGACGGCGGCGGCACGATATCCACCGAAACCGGCGTGCTGAAAGACGCGCCCTACGGCTTCAAATCGCGTTTCGAAAACGGCAAGGGCACGAATCCCGAGGAATTGATCGGCGCGGCGCATGCCGGCTGTTTTTCGATGGCGCTATCGCTGATGCTCGGCAACGAAGGGATGTCGCCGGAGAGGATCGAAACGCACGCCGAAGTGACGCTCGATAAAGTCGGCGAAGGTTTCGAGATCACCAAGAGCCATTTGAACGTTGTCGCAAAGATTCCCGGCGCAGATCAAGCGAAGTTCATGCAGATCGCCGATAAGGCGAAGGAAGGGTGTCCGGTGTCGAAGCTGATGAAGGCGAAGATCACGATGGATGCACGGCTGGAGACGTAGTCTCCGCAACTGCGGCCTGCGACAGCAGCGCATCGATCTTTTCCGGCGGGTAACCGATGCCGGCAAGAAGCTCCCGCGTGTGCTCTCCCATTTTCGGCGGACTCATGCGCACGCCGAGGCGAGCGCCCTGCAAGGTGATCGGGAACAGCGTTGTCTTCACCGCATGTCCGGCCTTGTCGCCATCGGGCAGCAGAACATCGGCCAGGCCGCCGGTGGCATTCAGGTGCGGATCGTCGTACAGATCTTCGGGCCTGCGTATCGGAGCGAACGGCAGACCCACTTTTTCGAACAGCGTCGCAAGCTCGTCGGCTGTTCGATGGGCAAGCCGTTCGCGCAGAACATTCATCAGCGTCGGACGCACCTGCACTCGCTGATTGTTGGTTGCGAGCGCGGGATCTGTTTTCAGATCGGCAAAACCAAGCGCATCGCAAAGCGTGAACCACTGCGCGTCGCTGACCGCTGCCAGAAAAATCTGCTCGCCGTCCTTGACGGTGAACACGTCGTAGACCGCCCACGGCGTTTCGCGCATCGGCATCGGCGCCGGAGCCTTGCCGGTCATCGCAAACTGCAGCATGTGCTGACCCATCAGGAACACGTTGTTTTCGAACAGCGCCGATTGCACCTCCATGCCCTTCCCGGTGATGCCACGTTGAATCAACGCGGCGAGCGCGCCGATCGCGCCGAACATTCCGCCCATGATGTCGTTGACGCTGCTGCCGGCGCGCAGCGGATCGCCCGGACGGCCGGTCATGTACGCGAGCCCGCCCATCATCTGCACGACTTCGTCGAGCGCAGTGCGATGCTCGTACGGCCCCGGCAGAAATCCCTTGTGGCTGACGTAGATCAGCCGCGGATTGGTGGCAGACAGGCTTGCATAGTCGAGACCGTACTTGTGCATCGTGCCGGGCTTGAAGTTTTCGAGCACCACGTCGGCGCTCGCTGCCAGCTCTCGGGCCACTTCGGCTCCCGCCGCACGGCGCAGATCGATCGCGATGCCTTTCTTGTTGCGATTAAACATCGGGAAAAAGCCGGCGCCCGCGCCGAGCAGGCGGCGCGTGCGATCGCCATCGATC
>JBGSWY010000112.1:0-4713 GCA_041751715.1 Burkholderiaceae bacterium | reverse complement strand
CGATCGTCTATCTGGCGGCGCTATTCGCTGCATTGTTGATGGATAAATTTGCATGATCGCTCGTTGGCTGGTGGTTTCGGCATTGCTTCTGGCTGGCTGTGGCGGCGGCGCGCAGAAATTCAACAGCGTTGACATTACCGGGGCGAACTACGCGCGTGGTTTCGCGCTGACGGACCACACTGGCGCGAAGCGCACGTTGGCCGACTATCGCGGCAAGGTTGTCGCGGTTTTCTTCGGATTTACGCAGTGCCCCGATGTGTGCCCGACGACGTTGAGCGATCTGGCGCAGGTCAAGAAGCGGTTGGGCAAGGATGGCGAGCGCCTGCAGGTGATTTTCATCACCGTTGATCCCGAGCGCGACTCACAAGCCGTGCTCCAGCGCTATGTGCCTGCGTTCGATCCGAGTTTTGTCGGCCTATATGGGTCTCCCGAGGAAACGGCCGCCACCGCGAAAGAATTCAAGGTGTTTTATCAAAAGGCCGCGGGAAAAACAGCCACCTCGTATTCGGTCGATCACACCGCCGGCACTTACGTCATCGACCGCGAAGGTCAGGTGCGGTTGTTCGCAAAACATGCCGAAGGCGTAGAGCCACTCGTTGCCGATCTGAAGCGGCTCATGAGTTACTCGAACGACTCGATAGCGCCACTGGCAGCGGCGATGCGTGTTCGACTCGAAATCAAGCGGCCGCTTGCGCCGGAGCGGATGTCGAAGGCGTTCGCAATCGCGGGCGTGATGTCGAGTTCGAATCCAATAAACACACTAGCGCCTGCACTTTGATAGTCGGTCGCGGTGTAAGTGATGCATCCGGGCGCCAGGACGCCGTGTATCTCGAACGGATCGAACACCACGATGGTTGCGGGACCAGCGGCGAATCGCACGGCAGCGCGCGGAAATACGAGCTCAATGGGCGGTCCGGCGATGCACCAAACGCCGAAGAGCCGCGCCTCGTAATGAGCGTCGTTATGAAAGAACGCGCCACGGCAGTAATACCACTCGAAATCGGCCCGCAACGCTGGTCCGAGCGGCGCGCCGAGCGCTGCCGCAAGTTGAGCATGCACGGCAGGCTCCTGCCAGCTGCCCCCCGCGTGCACCTTGCCGACGGCACCGTCGCTGTCTCCAATGTCTTGCGCGCGCGCAAGCAGGGTTGCATCCGGAGCGTACTGACCGCGGGCGATTGCTCTTGCGATCGAACGCGTCACGCCTGTGGCGCTCAGGCCACTTGCAGCCGGCGCCGCGTGCGAGATCCATTGCATCGCTACTTATAAACGATCCAAAAAAAGCCCCGGGGGGTGCCGGGGCTTGAGTGTCCGCCTCATCGGAGGAGAGGGGGAGGAACAGAGGCGGACCTTGCTTCAACCAACCAACCAGAAGCCACGGTTCGCAAGGGTAAGCACTATGCGTACTCGACCATCGCGCTTCGCATCTTCTGTAACGCTTTGGCTTCGATCTGCCGAATTCGTTCCGCCGACACCCCAAATTCCTGCGCGAGATCATGCAAGGTCGATGTTCCGACCTTGCCATCCTTGTCTTCGTTCAGCCAGCGCGCTTCGACGATACGACGACTGCGCGGATCGAGTTCTTGCAGCGCTTCGCGCACGCCCTCTGTCTGCAGCACATCGTATTCACGGCGTTGCAGTACCTGCGTGGGCTCCGAATCGGCATCAGCCAGGTAGGCGATCGGCGCAAACTCTTCTTCGCCATCGTCGATTCGGCCTTCGAGCGCGATATCGCCGCCCGTCAATCGCGTTTCCATCTCCGACACTTCTTCGCGCTTGACGTTGAGTTTCTGCGCGATGTCATCGACCTGCTCCTGCGACATCGTGCCCAGACCCTGCTTCATGCTGCGCAGATTGAAAAACAGTTTGCGCTGCGCCTTGGTAGTCGCCACCTTGACTAAGCGCCAGTTCTTCAGCACGTACTCGTGAATCTCCGCCTTGATCCAGTGCAGCGCGAATGACACCAGCCGAACGCCGCGCTCGGGATCGAAGCGTTTGACCGCCTTCATCAGCCCGATATTGCCTTCCTGGATCAAGTCGGCATGCGACAGGCCGTAGCCGAGGTAGTTACGTGCGACCGCGACCACCAGCCGCAGGTGGGACATCACCATGCGCCCAGCGGCATCGAGGTTGTCGTTATCGCGCAGGTCGCGCGCCAGACGAAGCTCTTCATCGGGCGTCAGCAACGGCACCCGGTTCACCGCCTGGATGTACGCATCAATGCTGCCCAAGCTACCGGGATTGAGCGCAAACGCCTGTGCACTGACCGGAATCAGGGCGTTTCCTGCTGACTTGCTGTTTCGTGGCACGTGTTTCATCTCCAGTTCTATTTAGCTTAGCACTCGGGTTTATCGACTGCTAAGTCTTAGAGGGAGCAGCTTAACCAGAGTTCAATCCCGACCGATCCAGTCGGGATTTACCGGTTTCCCGTGTCGGAATGTGAGTGCATACTCACACATCCACGCAGCGTCAGCGTCGGGCGCGATCGGGCGCTTGTATCCACGTCATCGAACTGTCATCGTGGCTCTCTATGGTCCGCCGTCATCGCCGTAAACCCCCGAAGCATCCCAAGCGAGAGAAAGCATTGATCGGTCAACCCGAGTCTTACCTGAACCGGGAACTCTCGCTGCTCGCGTTCAACGAACGCGTGCTGGCGATGGCGGAGCGCACCTCGGTGCCGCTGGCCGAACGGCTGCGATACGTCTGCATCGTCTCGTCGAATCTCGACGAGTTTTTCGAAGTGCGCGTATCGGATTTGACTGAAGGAATGCAAGCCGGTTCTGTCGGTGCGGCGGCCGGGGTGTACTCGACCGTGCTCGAGCGCGCGCACCGGCTGGTGGCGCGACAGTACGACCTTTACAACCATACGATCATGCCGGCGCTCGCGCGGCATGACATCGTGATCATCAATCACGCGCAGCGCACGACCGAGCAGCGTACTTGGCTGCGCGACTACTTTCAGCGCGAGGTCAAGCCGCTGCTGGCGCCGATCGGACTTGACCCGTCGCATCCGTTTCCCCAGGTGCTGAACAAGTCGCTGAATTTCATCATGCAACTGGAAGGCAAGGACGCGTTCGGGCGTCCTTCGGCGATTGCGATCCTCAAGGTGCCGCGTGTTTTGCCGCGCGTGATTCCGCTGCCGGCCAAGCTGGCGCCCGGTAAGCAGGCGTTCGTGTTGCTGACCTCGGCGATCCGTGCGCACCTGCAGGATCTGTTTCCGGGCCGCGAGATCAGTGGCTTCTCGCAGTTTCGCGTGACGCGCGACTCCGACCTGACGGTCGACGAACGAGAAGTGCACAACCTGCGGCAGGCGATGCGAATGGAGCTGACGCAGCGCCACTTCGGCAACGCAGTTCGGCTCGAAATTCTGCGGACCTGCCCGCTTCCGCTGCAGCAGTTTCTGCAGGAGCAGTTTCAGATTCCAAGCGAGGCCGTGTTCCAGGTCGATGGGCCGGTCAACCTGGTTCGGCTCAATCAACTGGTCGATCATCTGACGCAGCCGAAACTGCGCTGGCCGCCGTTCGCGCCTGCCTGGCCGCGCAAGCTCGCGCAGGGCTCCGACATGTTCGAAGCGATGAAGCAGGGCGATATCCTGCTGCACCACCCGTTTGAAAGCTTCGAGCCGGTAATCGAATTCCTGCGCCAGGCAGCGATCGACCCGAAAGTGGTCGCGATTCGAATGACGCTGTATCGCACCGGCATCAGCTCGGTCATGGTGGACATCCTCGAGGAGGCGGCGCGGCGCGGCAAGGAAATTACGGCGATCGTCGAGCTCAAGGCGCGCTTCGACGAAGAGGCGAACATCAATCTGGCGGAGCGGCTGGAGGCGGTCGGCGCACAGGTCGTCTATGGCGTCGTCGGGCTTAAAACGCACGGCAAGATGACGCTGGTGCTGCGGCGCGAGGAAGTGCGCGGTCGCCCGGCGCTGGTGCGCTACGCGCACCTGGGCACGGGCAATTACCACTCGGCGACGACCAAGCTTTATACCGATTTCGGCATGCTGACCATCAACCCTGAGATTTGCAGCGACATGGAAAAGGCGTTTCTGCACATGACCAGCCTGACGAAGGTCGAACGGCTGAAGCATCTGTGGATGGCGCCGTTCACGCTGCACCGCAACTTGTTACGCGCTCTGGCCAACGAAGTAAAGATTGCGCGCCAGGGAAAGGCCGCACGGGTGATCGCGAAAATGAATGCGCTTACTGATGAGGCAACGATCAACGCGCTCTATGGTGCATCGCAGGCGGGTGTGAAGATCGATCTGATCGTGCGCGGAGCCTGCGCGCTGCGAGCCGGGGTGAAGGGATTATCGGGAAACATCCGCGTGCGCTCGATCGTCGGGCGGTTTCTCGAACACCATCGTATCTATTGCTTTCGCAACGGCGGCACGCCGCAGGTGTATTTGTCGAGCGCCGACTGGATGGGCCGCAACCTGTTTCGCCGCATCGAGATTGCGTGGCCGGTGCTGGATCCGAAGCTGCGCAAGCGCGTGATCGAAGAAGGCCTGAATCCGTATCTGGAAGACACGCAGGACGCCTGGACGCTGGGTGCCGACGGCGTCTATCGGGCGCCGAAGGGCGGCGCCAACTCGCGATCGGCGCAACGTGAACTGCTTACCGCCTTGGCGGCGAGCGTGGGCGAGACGTGATGGAGCTGATTTTGTGGCGCCATGCAGAAGCGGAACCCGGCGAGCCCGATCTGGGCCGCAAGCTGACC
>JBGSWY010000111.1:0-2431 GCA_041751715.1 Burkholderiaceae bacterium | reverse complement strand
GCGCTTCGCCCGCGGCAATCGCTTCAGCGTAAGGACGGCAGCCCTCGTACCCGCACTTCGTGCACTGCGTCTGCGGCAGCAGCGCATCGATGCGATCGGCGAGCGAGGCAGTCACTTGGTGTGGGCACGTCAGGAGTTTGTGCGCTGGGAGTTTGCGCTCTAGGAGTTTGCACCGATAAAGCTGGCGATCTCAGGCGCGATCTTCTGCCGCCAGCGCCGGCCGCTGAAGATGCCGTAGTGGCCAGTGCGTTCGGCCGTCATGTGCCGCTTCCTTGCCTTGGGTATGTTCCTGCACAGCTCGTGCGCGGCCTGTGTCTGCCCGCTGCCGGAAATGTCGTCGAGCTCGCCTTCGATCGTGAACAGCGCTACCGACCGAATGTCCTCCGGTTTGACCAGCTGTCCGCGCACGCGCCACTTGCCGTCCGGCAGTTGATGTTCCTTGAACACGATCTTGATCGTGTCGAGGTAATACTCGGCCGGCAGGTCGATCACCGCGTTGTATTCGTCGTAGAACTGGCGATGATCTTCAGCGTCCTGCTGATCGCCTTTGACCAGGTCAAGGTAGTAATCCCAGTGCGACTTCAGATGCCGGTCTGGATTCATCGCGACAAAACCGGCGTGCTGCAAAAATCCCGGGTACACCTTGCGCAGATAGCCGGGGTAGGCCGACGGCACCTTGAATATCACGTTATTCTGGAACCAGTGCAGGCCTTTCCGCATCGCCAGCGCATTGACCTGGGTCGGGTTGCGGCGCGGATCGATCGGTCCGCCCATCATCGTCATCGACTTCGGCAGCTTCGGATCCTTGTTGCTCGCCATCAGCGAAATCGCTGCGAGCACCGGCACCGTCGGCTGACACACTGAAATCACATGCACATCGGGACCGAGCAGGCGCACGAACTCGATGATGTAATCGACATAGTCATCCAAGTGAAACGGGCCTTCGGAAATCGGCACCATTTTGGCGTCGGCCCAGTCGGTGACGTAGATATCGTGACCCGGCAGCATGGTGCGCACGGTGTCACGCAACAAGGTGGCGTGATGTCCCGATAGCGGCGCCACGATCAGCACCGTCGGATCGGCCGCACGCTTCGCTGATTTCAACGGAAACTCGCGCTTGAAATGCAGGAGCCGGCAAAACGGTTTTGCGACGGCAACCTCCTCCGTGACCGGCACGTCGACGTTGCCGATCCTGATCGAGGTCAGGCCGAACTCCGGCTTCTGGTACTGCTTGCCCAGGCGATGCAGCAGGTCGTAGCCGGCAGCGAGCCGGCGCGACAGGGGGGTGTACGCAAACGGGCTGTACGGATTCGAAAACATCTGCGACGTTGCCTGCGCCCACACCGAAAGCGGGTTCCAGAAACGACGCTGCAACTCATGCAGGTGGTAGAGCACTAGGGGCCTGTCATAGTCGATTCGGAAGGGAAAGGCGCGTCTGGGTGAGCCGAATGCGCGAAGCGAGCCGCGTCGCGTAACCAACGCATACGCGCAAGGCGAGCGACAAAGCAGTCAGCCGCCCGGGCGCGCAAGGCACTTTCGAATTGGCTGTTACAGGCCACTGTAGTCCCCAGAGATTGATACGCAGATTAACGCTCGAGCAAGTGGCGCTTTTCGCGCACGTCTTTCCAATCATCGGCGTCGGGCGGATGCGGCTTCATGCGCGTGATGGAAGGCCAGCCCTTCGAAAGCTCGACATTGAGCGGAATCCAGTCGCGCTGATCCTCGGGCACGTCTTCCTCCGCGTAGATGGCGTTAACCGGGCACTCCGGAATACATACGGCGCAATCGATGCACTCGTCCGGATCGATCGAAAGCATGTTCGGGCCTTCGCGAAAGCAATCGACCGGACAAACATCGACGCAGTCCGTGTACTTACACTTGATGCATGATTCGACGACGACGTGCGTCATCCATGAACTCCGCTGCCGCGTTGCTTGCAACGCACAAACCGCTATTCTAGTGTCCTGTTCCATTTATTCGCAGCACGAGAATGCCGAGAATCGCCGCCATGCCTTGTCGCCGTGCGCGCCTGGTTCCCACCAGGCTGTGCGCGGCTTCGCGCCTGACGACCATTTCGGCATTCTCGTCGTGCCAGGTCGCTATGTTTTGCCACGAATCAACGGGACAGGACACTGGCGAGTGATTGCTTTCGGAAAGGCGCCATGACAACCCGCCGCCAACTTCTCGTGGCCTCCGCGCTTGCCGGTGCCGGAACGGGCGTGCCGCTGTCCGCGCGATCACAGGCAGGGCCGATTCGCATCGGCGAAATCAATAGTTACTCGACGATTCCGCAGTTCACGCTGCCGTACAGAATGGCGTGGCAGCTGGCGGTCGATGAGATCAACGCTGCGGGCGGATTGCTCGGGCGCAAAGTCGAAGTGATATCGCGCGACGATGCCGGCAAGCCGGAAGACGCGATTCGCCTGGCGAC
>JBGSWY010000110.1:0-1942 GCA_041751715.1 Burkholderiaceae bacterium | reverse complement strand
AAGCGGCGCAGGTATTCCATCAGCACCAGCGCGTGTTTCTGCTCCTCGAAGAACCAGACCGACATGAACGCGGAAAAGTCCGAGTCGCCGCGGTTGTCGCGCAGAAACATCTCGGTGGCCGGCAACGCCGACCACTCGGTGATCGCGTTCATCTTGATCGTCTGCGCCTGCTCATCGGACAGCAGGGTGGCCTCGAACTCGGCCCACGGAACATCAGTCTCCAGGTTCCAGCGAACCGATTCAAGCGCCTTGAATAACTCGGGGTATAAAAGTGCCGTCATGGCCTCTCCTCGGTGCTAGTTTGCGGCCTGACGCTCCAAACATCGCATCAGAATTCCCAACACCGGCAGCTTCGTTCGTTCTTCGGCAGCATCCGCTGCGACTGTATACGACTGGCGCGGCGGATGATCTGTTCCTCGCTCCCTTGGCAAACTGCATGCGTGCCAGCGGGCCTCACTTCTCTTCGGTAAATCGTCGCACCGCCGCAAAGTAGGCCGGATAGGGCAGGTGGCGCAATAGCCGGAGCCAGCGTGTAAAACGCTTCGGATAGTGAACCTCGAAGGCGCCGCCGGCAATGCCGGCCAGGGTTGCGCGTGCGGCCTGATCAGCGGGCATCAGGGCCGGCATTTTAAAGTCGTTCTTCCTGGTCAGCGGCGTGTCGACAAAGCCCGGATTGACCACGTAAACCCCAATGCCGCGTGGCTGCAGGTCCAGATACAGCGACTCGGCGAGGTTGATCAGCGCGGCCTTGGTCGGCCCGTAAATGAGCGCCTTGGGCAACCCGCGATAGCCTGCGACCGAGGCCACGATTGCGATGCCGCCATGCCCTTGCCCCAGCAGGATCGGCAGCACGGGATCGAGGCAGTTCAGCACGCCCTCGACGTTCACCGCCAGCAGCTGCTTGGCGCGCGCCAGGTCGAAGGTATCGGCGCGCATCTCGACGTGTGTGCCGGCCACGATCAGCACCAGGTCGATCCCGTTCCAGGCACGACTGATGTCGCCCGCCGCCGCCCGCACGGTGGCAACGTCGGTCACGTCGAGCGGCGCGACGATTGCCTCGGTGTTCGCCGCGATTTCATTCAGCAGGTCGGCGGAGCGCGCCGATAGCGCAACGCGCGCACCCAGCTTGATCAGCTCTCGCCCGAGTTCGGCGCCGATACCGTAGGACGCGCCGATGATCCAAACCCGCCGGCCGTTCCAGTTCTCGATCTTCGGATTCAGGCTCATCAGAATTTCTCAGTGCGCCATGCAGCCAACAGCACCGCGCCGGCGCCGAGCTTCAGTATGCAGGGCAGGACGGCGTATGCAAATGCCAGCGCACCCAGCGCGGCGGCATCACGCACGCCGACCCGGTACCCGAGCATTTCGAGCACCGGCAACGCAATGCCCGCCGCCAGCGCCAGGTTCAGTTTGTTCACCAGATTCCACAGCCCGAAGTACGTGCCCTCGCGCGCGCCGGTATGTCCGTTCGCGTCGATCACCCGCGCGAGCAGCGCTGGCGGCAATGCAAGATCGGCGCCGAGAGCAGCCCCGGAGAGCACGCAGATCGTCGCATACGCTGCGAAGTCGCCCGCGGTCAGCCAGTAAGCCCAGACGAACGCCGCCACCGACAGCACGATTCCGATCAGCCAGACCGCGTGCAGGCTGTAGCGCCGCGCCAGCTGCATCCATAGCGGCATGCTGGCGGCGCCGGCGATGAAGTACAGCGCGAGAAAAACCCCTGATTGCGATTCGAGCTGCAATCGATCGGCGATGAAGAACAGCACCAGCGAGGCGGGAATCGCCGCTGCGATGCCGTTCACGATGAACACCGCGAGCAGCCAGCGAAAACGACTGGTCGCCAGCGGCGCCGTCATCGCGCGCCACGGGTTCAGCGCCTCGACGCTCGGGCGCGAGACCGGGCGCGGCGCATGGCGCACCAGCAGGAACAGAGCAAACACCA
>JBGSWY010000109.1:0-2533 GCA_041751715.1 Burkholderiaceae bacterium | reverse complement strand
CGGCAGCGCTGAAACGGCACCGGCCACAAACAGCAGCGAGTCGCCCGGCAGGAACGCCATGAACACCAGGCCGGTCTCGGAAAAGAAAATCGAGAACAGCACGACGTAGACAAGCACGACGTTGCGCTCGACGATCGCTGACAGAAATCGATCGGTCGCCGTGAACAGGTCGAGCCAGTTGATGCCTTCCATTGGAGCCAATTCAGGCGGCGCGAACGCGCGAAGCGGAGTGCAAAGCAGGGGCGGATCATACGTGAGGCACGGGTCGCGAATCGTGCGAGTTCCATTCCTATAATCCCTACGATGGAAGATGCCCGATGGCGCCTCACTGCGCTCGCTGCCGCCCGCGGGGGCGCGCCGGCACTGTGGGTCGGCCCGGCGATATCGGCGTGACTGCATTGTTCCGACGCGCAATTCGTCCTCTGGCAGACGCGCTGATCAGCCAGATCGCCGCCGGCGAAGTGGTCGAACGCCCGGCGTCGGTCGTCAAGGAGCTGCTTGAAAACAGCCTCGACGCCGGTGCGACGCAGATCGATGTAAAGCTCGAAGCGGGCGGCATAAAACGCATCGTGGTCACAGATAACGGCGGCGGCATTCCGCGCGAGGAACTGGCGCTTGCGTTGACGCGACACGCGACGAGCAAGATCGCAAGCCTAGAAGATCTCGAAGGCGTGGAGTCGCTCGGGTTCCGCGGCGAAGCGCTGGCGTCGGTTGCATCGGTCGCCGATGTGTCGATCACGTCGCGAGTCGCCGACGCCGATAGTGCGTTCTGCGTGCACGGCGGCAGTGTGGCCATCGAACCGGCATCGGGCACGATCGGCACGCGCGTCGAAGTGGCCGATTTGTTTCACAAGACGCCGGCACGCCGCAAGTTTCTGCGCGCCGAAGCCACCGAGCTGGCCCATTGCCTGACGCAGGTCGAGCGCGCGGCAGCGGCGCATCCGTCGGTGGCGTTTACCGTTGCACATCAGGGCCGCATCGTGATTGCGCTGCCGGCTCAATCGCCGCGCGAGCGTGCGTTGCGCCTGATGCCCGACGACTTTGCAGCCGCCCGGCGCGAAGTCGAGCAAGATGCCGGCGCGGTCCGTCTGCACGGCTGGGCCGGCGCTCCGACCGCCAGCCGCACACGCGCCGATGCGCAGTATTTTTTCGTCAACGGCCGCTACGTCCGCGACAAGGTGCTGACGCACGCGGTGCGCGCTGCCTATGCCGACGTGCTACACGGCGCATCACAGCCGATGTACTGCCTGTACTTGACGATCGATCCGAAGCGGGTTGATGTGAACGTGCATCCGACCAAGATCGAGGTCAGGTTTCGCGATTCGTCGAGCATTCACCAGTTCGTGATGCATGCAGTACAGGCCGCCCTCGCGCAATCGGTGCAGTCCGTTCCGGTGCAGCAGCCGCTGGTTCAACCGCAGCCCGATTCGGTGTATCGCACGCCCGGGCATCAAACATCGTTCGGCGTTGCGCAAACGGTGTCGGACTACCTGGCGCTGGCTGCTCGGAACATCGGGGGGAATCCGGTGGCAGCTGTGAACGGCGCACCCGGCGAAGAACACGATCTTCCACTGGGTTTCGCCATCGCCCAGCTATCCGGCATCTACATCCTGGCGCAGAACGATCGCGGTCTGATCATCGTCGACATGCATGCCGCGCACGAGCGCATCGTTTACGAGAAGTTGAAGCGCCAGCTCGATCGGCGCGAGATTCCGCAACAGCGATTGCTGATTCCGCAGGTGTTTTCGGTCGCGCCAGTCGATCTCGCCACCGCGATGGAGCAAGGCGAGCTGCTGGCAGATATCGGGCTCGACGTCTCGCTGGCTTCACCGACCCAGCTCGCACTGCGCGGCGTACCCGCCCTGCTTTCGCAAGCCGACGGCGCAGCGCTAACGCGCGATGTGCTGCGCGACGTGCGCGAGTACGGCGGTTCGCGCGTGCTGACCGAGCATCGCAACGAGTTGTTATCCACTCTGGCATGCCACGGCGCAGTGCGAGCCAATCGCCGGCTGACAATCGACGAGATGAACGCGCTGCTGCGCGAGATGGAAGCGACCGACCGCGCCGACCAATGCAACCACGGCCGCCCGACGTGGATACAGCTCGCGGTCGGCGATCTCGACAAGCTGTTCCTGCGCGGCCGATGAGCAGCGCCGGTGTGGATGCGGCGCCGGGAGCCAGTGCGCGGCTTGCCGCAGCGGGCCTGACAGGCACCACGATTCTGCTGCTGACCGCAGGACTGTCAATGCTGCAGCCGGCATCGACCGATCTGTATTTGTCCACCCTGCCCGGCATCGCGGCGTATTTCAACGCGAGCGTGGCCTCGGTGCAGTCGACGCTGTGGATGTTCATCGCCGCGTTCGGGGCCTGGCAACTGGTCGCCGGGCCGCTGTCCGACCGCTTCGGCCGCTACCCGATCGTCGTCGCCGGTGCGTTTACGTATTGCGCGGCCAGCGTGCTGGCGATGCTCGCTTCCTCGCTCGAGCTGCTGATGGTCGCCCGCGTGCTGCAGGCGGTCGGCGCCTGCACCTGC
>JBGSWY010000108.1:0-3173 GCA_041751715.1 Burkholderiaceae bacterium | reverse complement strand
AACTCGGCGCGCTCGACGCCGGTTTCGAAAACGTCGGCGTTCTGATCGATGTAGACATTGATCAGCAGCACGAATGCCGCCACCAGCAGGATCGGCGGAATCGATGACAGTACGGTGTAGAAGTACTGGATGCCGTCATCGACCCGGCCCTTGAAGTAACCCGCGAGAATGCCGAGCGCGATCGCCAGCGGCAGCGTGGCGATCGTGGCCAGCGAGCCGATCACGACCGCGGTGCGGATGCTCTTAAGCGCCTGATACAGCACATCGTTGCCGGTGCGGTCGGTGCCGAACGGGTGGTAGTACGGCCAGAGTGCCGCCAGCCAGCCGATGATCATGGCGACGGCGATCGCGGTGATCAGTATCGGTCGCCATGGCAGGTCGGTCTCGCCCAGCGCGATTTGCGAAAGCGAGCTGCGGAGGCCGCCATGTGTGCGGCCGCGCCAGACTGCCACCGCGACCGCGATGGCAAGGCCACCGAGCATGCCGAGCAGCACCCCTTGAACCGAGCGCGCTGCTATGTCCGCTTTCCATTCACGTGCCGGATCTTTCAGATGCGAGCCGCCGTAGGCCAGGCGCGGATTGCCGCGCACCTCCTGCCCGTCGACGACCTGCGTTTCCTTCTGAAACGACCAATACGCCAGCGGCGTCGAGTACGTCTTCTCGCGCGCATCGATCGCATGCGCCATGAAGACGTCAAAGATCGAAAGGGTGCGAGTGGCATAGGAGACCGGCGCGTCGGCCGCCGCGCCTTCGATCGCAGTCAGGCGCGGGCGGAAGTGGATGGAATCGAGCAGCGCAAGCGTGATGAACACGCCGAGCACGACGGCCGCGCACATCGCCGGCGCATCGCGCAGGACATGCGCCCAGTTGGCCCTGGCCCGCTTGTCATGCCGCGCACGCCAGACGTAGACCACCACGCCGGCAACGATCAGCCACAGCACGAAGTCGGTCCACAGGAAAACGAACTTAGGCAAGCGACAGCGATGTCCGAGAGCCCCTGCTTAAAGCGTGCTGGGGCAGGCTGAGCGATCGGAAACAGCGCCGTCGTCCCCGCGCAGGCGGGGACCCATACGGCGTTGGCGCAGAGGCGCTGGATTCCCGCTTGCGCGGGAATGACCTACAGGCGAGCGCGAGCGGCGATGTCCGAGAGCCCCTGCTTAAAGCGTGCTGGGGCAGGCTGCGCGATTGGAAACAGCGCCGTTGTCCCAGCGCAGGCGGGCACCCATACGGCGTTGGCGCAGAGGCGCCGGATTCCCGCTTGCGCGGGAATGACATTGGAACGTGAGCGATTTGCATCAAGCCAGTCTGACTCGCGGATCGACGAATGTGTACGCGATGTCGGTGGCGAGGTACGCGAGGATGTACAGCAGCGAACCCAGAAAAACCATCACATGCACGATCGCGAAATCCTGCCCGTTGATCGCTTCGATCACATACGTGCCCAGGCCCGGAATACCGAAGAACGACTCGAACACGATCGAGCCCAAAAAAGCGTACGGCAACAGTGCGCTGACGTGCGTCAGCACAGGCAGCCACGCGTTGCGCAGCACGTGCCGGAACAGCACCACCGCTTCTGAGAGTCCCTTGGAGCGCGCGGTGCGCACGTAGTCCTTGCCTGCTTCCTCGAGCAGCATCGCGCGAAACAGCCTTGCTTCGGACCCGAGCTGAAAGACGATGCCGACGAGGATAGGCAGCGCAATGAACTTCAGCAACGTCAGGCCGGGCACGAAACCCGACAGCGGCGCGAGCTTCAGCATCTTGCCGAAGAACCACTGCGCCATGATGATGTAGAACAAACTCGAGATCGACATCATCACGACGCACAGCACGGTGCCCCAGAAGTCGAGATAACTGGCGCGAAAAAATACCAGCAGCAGCGAAAACGCGATGCCGACGATCACGGTCAGCAACAGCATCGGCCCGGCCAGGGCCAGACTCACCAGCAGGCGGGTGCCAACCTCGTGCTGGATGTCACGCCCGCTGTCACTGGTGCCGAAGTCGAGCGTGAACAGCCGCAGCGAGCGATCGTAGAAAATCGTCTGCGTGATCTTCTCGATGCCGCCGGCGTCGCGGTTGAACCACAGCGGCTTGTCGTAGCCGCGCTCGGCCTTCCACTTTTCGATCGCATCGGCCGACACTCGCTTGCCGCCGATATTCAGGCGCGCGATGTTGTCGGGCGAGTTGACCGCGAAGAACAGCGTGAAGGTCAGCAGATTGACGCCGATCAGGATCAGTACCGCATAAAGGCAGCGGCGGAGGATGTAGTTAGCCACTTACAGTCGGGTCGTCCCCGCGAAAGCGGGGACCCAGTGTCTTGCGGGCACTTGTTCTGGATTCCCGCGTGCGCGGGAATGACCGAGCCGGCGGTTCACTCGGCTCCGCCCGTGGCCAGACCACGCGCGGCGTTCTCGCGTTCGCGCCGCTTCCATGTCCGGAAAGCAGGTACCACCGCCGCCATCAATACCAGCACGATCAGCACGACCGGCCACCAGATCGGCCGATTCCATTCGGCAATCTTCGCCGCTCGCAGTGCCGGATCGACCTTCATGTACATCAGGCGGTCCAGTACGACCGGGCCCGGTTTGACGTTGCCGACCCATTGATGGTGAACCGAGCCCGCCAACGGGTTGTAGCCAAAGGCCCAGGGCGCGTCCTGCTGCAAGATCGCGACCAGGCGGTCCATTACCTGCTGCTTGCGCGGGCCATCGTCTAGAAACTGCAGCTCTTCAAACAGCTTGTCGAACTCCGGGCTTTGATAGTTGGCGGTGTTGTTGCCGTTGCCATTGGTCGCCGCCTGCGAATTGGGGCCGTACAACAGGAACAGGAAGTTCTCCGCGTCAGGATAGTCGGCGAACCAGCCCCACCAGAAGACTTGCAGGCTCCCGCTGTCGGCTTTTTGCTGGAAGCGGTTGTAGTCCGTAGCGCGCAGCTCCAGCTGCACGTCGAGCTTGCGAAACTGCTTGACCATCCACTCGACCTCCGCCTTCAACTCCGGCGTCAGTGCGCGCTGGTAGTCGTAGCTCAGCACCAGAGGCTGGCCGGTCTGCGCATCCCGGCCGCCGGGGTAGCCGGCCTCTGCCAGCAGTTGCTTTGCCACCTCGATCGATTTGCGTCTCGGCTTGCCGTCGACGACGTCGTACACCACTCGGTTGATCGCATCTCTGCGAAAGCCG
>JBGSWY010000107.1:0-4301 GCA_041751715.1 Burkholderiaceae bacterium | reverse complement strand
ACTTCCTTGCGCATGCGGATGGGCAATGAAATGTGATCCGAGTAGCGTGTGATCACAGATTTCAGTTTCGATGCCGATAAAAACTCGTCTTCGCCTTCGCGCAAGTGCAGAGTGACGTCGGTGCCGGATTCGGCGCGGGAGGCCGGCTCGATCGTGAACTCGCCGCCGCCGTCGCTTTCCCAGCGAATCGCTTCATGCTGGCCCGCCCGGCGCGAGACGACAGTCACGCGATCGGCCACGATGAAGCTCGAATAAAAGCCGACGCCGAACTGGCCGATCAGCTGCGCATCCTTTTGCTGATCGCCGGAAAGCTGCGCAAAAAACTCGCGCGTGCCGGACTTTGCGATCGTTCCCAGATGTTCGATCGCATCGGTTCGCGACATGCCGATGCCGTTGTCCGACACGGTGATCGTGCGCGACGCTTTGTCGAATGCCACCTCGATGCCGAGTTCGGAATGGCCTTCGAGCAGTTGCGGCTCCGACATCGCTTCAAAGCGCAGCCTGTCGCACGCGTCCGACGCGTTGCTGATCAGCTCGCGTAAAAAGATTTCCTTGTTGCTGTACAGCGAATGAATCATCAGCTGCAACAGCTGCTTGACCTCGGCCTGAAAGCCGAGCGTCTCCTTGTTGGTGATGTCTTGCGTTTCCATGGTCTGTGTGCGAGTAACGCCGAAGGGCGCGATTATCGCGCGCCAGCCGAGCGGGCGCTAACGCTTCGCCGGCGGCAGCTCATCGCCGTCGGCGTCGTATGCCGGAGGCACGTAGAAATTCAGGGTGCGCAGCAGGCTGCGACCCGTGTTCCTGATCTGGTGCTTGTCGCCATGCTCGATCAGCATCAACGTTCGCGCCTTTAACGCGTATCCCTTCCCGTTGACCAGCGCCGAGCCGGTACCTGAAACCACATACAGCCACTGGTCGGCGCCGCGGTGCCTGTTCTGAGGATCGCCCTCGGCTTCGCCCGGCGGGATCACCATCTCCGCCGCTTGTGAACGACGGTTGCCGATCGCTACCCGAAAGCCTTTGCCGAGCCTAAGATTCTTGCGCTTCATCGCTTGCCCGAAAATCCGCTACCGGAATTCCCGATCATCGTACTTTGCCCGTCGAGACCGCACGCGGGGACACGGTCGCAAACAGCGTATCCCACTGGACATGCCGACCTGAGGGAGCAACGCGTGTTCCGGCAAAGCGATCCTGCAGCATTTGCAGCTCGGAGAGTTTGGATAGCACCGCCCAACGCCAGCCAAGCGGCTGCCCCGAACGGCTTTCACCACCGATCTGATAGAAGAACAATCGGAGCTCGTTGTCGATCAAGCCGTAGTCATGCGGCTCGGCCAGCCGTGGCCGTTCGTCGAGAACGAATGCGATCAGGCGCCGCTCGGCGATCGCGGTCCGCAACAACTGGTCGACACTTCGGCGAGTCATGGCACGATCGGCTCATTCGCCGATCTGCTGCAGCAAATAAAGCCGCTGATAAATCCCACCTTCGATCGCCATTAGCTGATCGTGCGTGCCCTGCTCGGCCAGCCGCCCGTGATTCAGCACGAAGATGCGATCGGCAGCGCGGATCGTCGACAGCCGGTGCGCGATCGCGATCACCGTGGTCTTGCCATGCAGCAAAGATAACGCCCGCGCAACCTGCCGCTCGGTTTCGCTGTCGATGCGCGATGTCGCTTCGTCCAGGAACAGCACGCGCGGTTCGCCGGCCAGTGCACGCGCGACGGCAATCAGTTGCTTCTGGCCCGACGAAAGGCGCGCACCCCCTTCACTGAGCGGGGTGTCGTAGCCATGTTCGAGCGCCTGGATAAAGTCGTGCGCATTGGCCGCGCGTGCAGCCGCCTCGATCTGCTGTGCAGGCAAGTCGCGTCCCATGTCGATGTTGTCGCGCGCGCTCGCGGCGAGCAGGAAAGGCTCCTGCGGCACCAGCCCGACATCAGCGCGAAAATGTTCGTCGCCGATCAAGCCCAGCGGAATACCGTCGATCTCGATGCGACCGGCCTGCGGCGTGTAGAAACGCAACAGCAGCGACAGCAGGGTGGTCTTGCCGCTTCCTGTGTGGCCAACGATGCCGACAAAGTTTCCCGGCGGCACATCGATGCTGACGTCGTGCAGTACCGGATCCTGCGGGTCGTAGCCGAAACTGATGTCCGAAAGACGTACGTGACCGCCCGTCACGCGCCGCTCGTGCAGCACGCGTTGCGATTCGCCTTCGTTGAGCAACGTGTTGACCCTGGCCGCAGCGACCAGCGCCTGCTGCAGCAGCGAGAACTGCATCGTGATCTGGATCAGCGGCTCGACCACGCGGGCTACGTAGCTGATGAACGCATACAGCAGCCCGATCTCGAGCGCGCCTAGCGGCCGTGTGCCGAAGACCGCAATGATGGCGACGATCAGCAGCACATTCAGCATGTCGAGCGCAGGCCGCAGGAGCCATGCATTGGCCCGCACTTCGCCCAGACGAGCGTCATAATGCTCGCGGTTGGTCTTTCCGAACCGCGCCGCGAAGCGCCGTGCCGCACCGGTCGCCTGCAGCACGCTCATCCCCGAGATGCTTTCCGCCATCTGCGCGTTGATGTCGCTGCGCAGCTCGCGCGAGCGCGTCACCGCGTAAGAAGACAGCCGCTGATAGCCGACCACGATCGCCACCGTTGCCGGAATCAACGTCAGCACGATCAGCATCAGCCGCCAGTCGAGCCATGCCATGGCGGCGACCGCGCCGATCAGCACGGTCACGCCCTGCAGCATTTCGAACAGCACCTGCACGTACAGCTGCCGGATCTGTTCGGTGTCATTGGTGATGCGGCTGACCAGCTGGCCGGTAATCGCCTTGTCGAAGAACGCCATCGGCAGGCGTAGTACGTGCGTGTAGACGGACTCGCGCAGGCGGCGCACCGATCGCATCGCAACTCCTGCCAAGCGGACGAGCTGAAAATAGCGCAGCACGCTCGCGATGCAGCCGGTGACGATGATGCCGGCCATCAACAGCGCGATCGGCCACCACTCGAGCCGGCGCGGCAGCAGATACTCGTCGATGAAAAGCTTGCCGAAGATCGGCCCCAATGCTTCCAGCCCACCGGCCGTCAGCAACAACGCACTTGCCACCAGCAACTGGCGGCGATCGGGCCGCGCAGCGCGCCAGAGCAGCGCGAAGGCCTGCCGGCGCTCGTCCCGCCGAACCGGACGCAGGTCCGGGTGTTCGATCGATGCGGTGGCCGCCATTAGGGTTGCTCCCTCGCGCTGCGCGCGGTCCCTCCGAGAGGGCTCATTTGTGCTCCTTGGGGCGGCCCGGCGAAGCGCTGGCCGCCTCGAGGCTAGCTTCCAGCTGCTGATATCTCCACTGCGCCGCATACCAGCCGTCGATCTTCAGCAAGTCGTCGTGCGAGCCGCGCTCGACGATGCGTCCGGCTCTCAACACGATGATCATGTCCGCATCGGCAACGGCAGACAGGCGATGACTGAGGATGATCGCGGTGCGCCTGCGCCGCACTAGCGATTCGCCGTGCAGCTCGCCGCGCAGGTGCGACAGTATTTGCGTTTCGGTACCGGTGTCGACGGCCGATAGCGCATCGTCGAGCAGCAACAGCGGCTTTTCAGTCAGCAACGCGCGCGCGATCGCAACTCGCTGTCGCTGCCCGCCGGAAAGCGTGATGCCGCGCTCACCAACGACCGTCTCGTAACCGTGCGGAAAACGCGCGATGTCTTCGTGCAGGGCGGCAAGCTCCGCGGCGTGCTCGATCTCGGCGCGCGTCGCGTCGCCGCGCGCCAGTGCGATGTTTTCGGCCAGGGTGGCGGAAAACAGAAATGGCTCCTGCGGCACCCAGCTGATCGCGCCGCGCAGCGCATCGAGCGAGTATTCCTCGATCGCGCGGCCGCCCCAGACGATGCGCCCGCCGTCGGGTGCGTAGTGGCGCAGCAGCAGTGAGAGCAGCGTCGATTTGCCCGATCCGGTCGCTCCGACGATGCCCAGCGTCTGACCGGCCCGCAGCTCGAACGATACGTCGGCAACCGCGGGCACGGCTTCCGACCGGTAGCCGAACGTCACGCGCTCGAACAGCAGGGCACCCTGTGGCACCTGTGTGACGGTTCCCTGATCGGCGACGGTCAACGGTTCGACCAGCACCGGCTGCAGGCGCGTCCAGCCTGCCTTGCCGCGCTCGAGCAGCGATAGCACCCAGCCCGCCGCAAACATCGGCCAGATCAGTTGCGACAGATACATCGCAAACGTCGTCAGCTCTCCGACGGTCAACTGCGCCTGCCACACGAGCGAGCCGCCGACACCGAGTGTCAAGGCAGTCGCAGCCGTC
>JBGSWY010000106.1:0-3307 GCA_041751715.1 Burkholderiaceae bacterium | reverse complement strand
AAACAGCATTCGTGGCAGTTCCCGCAGGGTGGGATCAAGTACGGTGAATCGCCGGAGCAAGCGATGTATCGCGAGCTCGGCGAGGAAATCGGGCTCAGTACCGATCATGTAAAGCTGGTGGGCCGCACGCGCGAGTGGCTGCGCTATGACGTGCCGGACCAGTGGATTCGACGCGAGCTGCGAGGCAACTATCGCGGGCAGAAGCAGATCTGGTTTCTGCTGCGCCTGGTTGCGCGCGATTGCGATGTGTGCCTGCGCGCAACGACGCATCCGGAATTCGACGCCTGGCGGTGGAACGAGTATTGGGTACCGCTCGACGCGGTCATCGAGTTCAAGCGAGATGTGTATCAGCAGGCGCTGGCCGAGTTGTCGCGCTTCGTGTTCAAGCCGGTGCGGCCGCATGCAAGGCTCGGCCGCAGCACTCGTCCGGCGACTCTAGACACGCCGGTGGCAGTGGCAGCCATCGCTGCGCCCGCTGCGGAGCCGCCAGGCGAAGTCGCCTGATTCACAAAAGCACCAGGTTGTCGCGATGTATCAGCTCGGGCTCTTCGATGAACCCGAGCACGTTCTCGATCTCCGTGGTCGGCCTGCGCGCGATCAGCCGGCTTTGCGCACTTGAATAGTTGGCGAGTCCGCGCGCGATTTCGCGGCCCGCGGCATCGACGCAGGCAACGACATCGCCTCGCTGAAATTCTCCGAGCACGTTAACGACGCCGATCGGCAACAGACTCTTGCCGGCGGCGATGAGTGCGCGCGCTGCGCCATCATCAATCACCACTTTCCCCCTGCATTGAAGATGGCTCGCCAGCCATTGTTTGCGGGCGGTCAGCGGAGCTGTGGCGGCAGTCAACTGCGATCCGATTGCTTCGCCTTTCGCCAACCGAATCAGCACGTCCGGTTCACGGCCGGCTGCGATGACGGTGTGCGCGCCGCTACGTGCAGCGCGCTTCGCCGCCAGCACCTTGGTCAGCATGCCGCCGCGCGCGATGCTGCTGCCGGCGCCTCCGGCCATGGCCTCAAGCGATGGATCGCCGGCCACCGCTTCTCTGACCATCGTCGCATCCGCATCGCGGCGCGGGTCGGCCGAATACAGTCCGGCCTGATCAGTCAGGATAATCAGGGCATCGGCTTCAACCAGATTGGCGACCAATGCACCGAGGGTGTCGTTATCGCCGAACTTGATCTCGTCGGTCACCACCGTATCGTTCTCGTTGATCACCGGCACAACGCCGAGACCGAGCAACGTAAAAAGGGTCGAGCGTGCATTCAGGTAGCGGGCGCGGTCGGCAAGATCGGCGTGGGTTAACAGCACCTGTGCAGTCTGCACATCGTGCGCGCGAAAGCTCGCTTCGTAGGCTTGCGCCAGACCCATCTGCCCGACGGCCGCTGCCGCCTGCAGCTCATGAATCTCGTGCGGTCTGGCCCTCCACCCGAGTCGCCGCATGCCTTCCGCAATGGCACCGCTCGACACCAGCAACACCTGCTTGCCATCGACGCGCAGCGCCGCCATCTGCCGGGCCCAGCTGTCGATAGCAGCGCGATCAAGGCCGCTTCCATCTGCGGTCACCAGGCTGCTGCCGATCTTGACAACGATTCGACGTGCGGTCGCTATGACCGCCGTCATTCGCCACCCTCGCCCTCACTCGTGCTGAAGCGCGCGTCGACGTCAGCGCGGTTTTTCAACTGTGCGCCGCGACGGTCGGCAAGAAAGAGAGCCACCGCCCACATCAGCTCGCGACATCCTTCTCCGCTTGCAGCGGAAACGGCATACACCGGCGTCTTCGTGCGAAGTCGACGGCGAAACTCCTGCACCAGGCGCTCGCGTTCGTCGACCGGCACCAGATCTATTTTGTTCAGCACCAGCCAACGGGGCTTCCGATGAAGCTCGGCGTCGTACTTGCGTAGCTCGGCGACGATCGCGCGCACGTCGCGCACCGGATCACCGTCATCGACCGGCATGCAGTCGACCAGGTGCAACAACAGGTCGGTCCGGCCCAGATGGCGCAGGAACTGATGACCCAGTCCGGCACCTTCGGCCGCGCCTTCGATCAGGCCGGGAACATCGGCAATCACAAAGCTTTGCTCCGGCCCCACGCGAACGACGCCCAGATGCGGATGCAAAGTGGTGAACGGATAGTCCGCGACTTTCGGGCGCGCGTTTGACACAGCACGTATCAAAGTCGATTTGCCGGCGTTGGGCAGACCGACCAACCCTACATCAGCCAGTACACGGAGCTCCAGATTGAGCGTGCGCCGTTCGCCCGGTTCACCGTTGGTAAATTGCCGCGGTGTGCGGTTAATGCTCGACTTGAAGTGAAGATTGCCCAGTCCGCCACGGCCGCCGCGCGCGAGTAGTTCGCGTTGCCCATGGGTCGAAAGGTCAGCGATTCGATCACCGGTACCGGCGTCGGTGATGATGGTGCCTACCGGCACCTTCAGAACGATGTCTGCCCCGCCCGCTCCGTAACAGTCGGCACCGCGCCCTTTCTCTCCATCTTTGGCGCTATGCCGTCGTGCATAGCGAAAATCGATCAGCGTGTTGATGTTGCGCTCGGCCACCACCCAGACGCTGCCGCCTCGGCCTCCGTCACCGCCATCGGGGCCGCCTTTTGGGATGAACTTTTCACGCCGGAACGAAGCGCTGCCGTCGCCGCCGTTGCCGGCCGCGACTTCAATCCTCGCTTCATCGATGAATTTCATGCTGCGCTTGGCGATGACAACTACAAACAAAAAAGCCCCGCCGCGAACGGCAGGGCTTCAGATAACTTGAGAGCGCTGTCCGCTACGCGGAGACTGTCTGCGGCTGCACGCTCACGACGCGCCGACTTTTCGCCCCGCGCACGTTGAACTGCACCGTGCCGTTTACCAGCGAGAACAGCGTGTGGTCACGCCCCATGCCGACGTTTTCACCAGGATGAAACTGCGTTCCGCGCTGGCGAACGATAATGGCACCTGCTGAAATTGCCTGGCTCCCGAATACCTTGACGCCGAGACGTTTGGCTTGCGAATCGCGGCCATTGCGCGATGAGCCGCCCGCTTTCTTGTGTGCCATTAACCGTATCCTTCCTCTGTCGCGCTATGAAATCTACAGGATGCTATCGATTCGTAGCTCGGTGTAATTCTGCCGGTGCCCGCCGTGCTTCTGAAAGTGCTTGCGCCGGCGCATCTTGAAAATTGTTATCTTGTCGTGCCGCCCATGAGCCAGCACTGTCGCCATTACAGCCGCACCCGAAACGAAGGGTGCACCGAAGCGAAGATTGTCGCCATCGGCAACCGTCAACACATCGGTCAATTTCAACTGCTGGCC
>JBGSWY010000105.1:0-10649 GCA_041751715.1 Burkholderiaceae bacterium | reverse complement strand
GGAATCAGGTCATAGCGCCGCTTCAGCTGAACATCGATCTGCGCAAACGCATTCTTGAACTTGTTGCGCAGGCTCACCAGCCGGTTGTAGGCGCCCACCGCCCAGAACACGATCGCTGCGATGATGACCAGCACGATGATCCAGCTCATTGCACCCTCCCAGTCGTACCCACCATGGCACCTCGCCGTGCCGGCCCGCGCTCGTTTACCCCTCGATTCGAGGCGCGCGGACTATAAGACAAACGCCGGTTCGTGCAAGCCCTGAATCGACGAACGGCGCCTTGAACCTTGCGCGCAACCGCGCAGCCGCAGTCAGCCCATCTCAGCGTGTCGTCCCCGGCGTTGTGGTGACCGGAGCCGTGGTGATCGGCGCCTGCGCCGGAGACGGTGGCGCCGGCGGGGGTGCAACGCCGACCCGGCGGCGATTGATTTCATCGGCCGATGCGATGTCGAACAGCCGCACGACCTGCTGCACGCCCGACACGCGGCTCGCCACGTGCGCGGCGACATCGGCTTCCTTCTGCGTCACCGCGCCCATCAGAAAGATGACGCGCCGCTCGGTCACAATGTCGATCGAGTTGAAAGCGATTTCGCGCGTATTCACGAACGACGCGCGCACTCGGGTGCCGAGCGCATTATCGTCGGTGCGCTCGCCGAACGTGGACGGCGCCGCGACCACCAGCTCGTTGTTCACGATGCGCACGTTCTGCGAGCGCGCGGCGATCTCGCCCGCCTGGGTCTTGAGCGTCGCATTGGGCACCTCTCCGGTCAGCAGCACGCGCCGATCGAAGCTGTTGACGTTGATGTGAACGTTGCCACGCAGCGCTTCCGACAATTCGTTGGCCACCCGTACCTGGATGGTCTTGTCGTCAAGCTGGGCGCCGGTGGTGCGGCGGTCGGTGGCAACGATAGCGGTGCCGGCCGCGATACCGCCGATGATCAGCGGCGCGCAGGCCGGCAGGGCGAGCGCCACTCCGATGACCGCGGCTATGAGTGTTCGGGACAATTTCATTTCACCTCTCCTGCGAATGCATCGCGTATCCATTCGATTGTGCCATTGGCGTCGACGGCAACCACATCGAAGCGGCACGCCGGCCAGCGCTCGCCATAGTTGCGAAGCAGCCAATGCTGCGCGGCGCGCGCAACTCTTCGCTGCTTGAGCGTATCGACGCTGACCGCGGCGCCGCCAAAGCGCGAACCGGTTCGCATGCGGACTTCGACAAACACCAGCACATCGCGTTCGCGCGCGATCAGATCGACTTCGCCATCGCGATAGCGCGCATTGCGCGCGACGATGCTGCAGCCGGCAGCCGCCAGATGTTGCGCCGCTGCCTGCTCCGCTGCATCGCCGGCATGCTGGTTCGGCGTGCGCGGCGGTTTCACCGGACTAACGTCCCACCTCTTCGCGCTCAATGGCTCCATTGCGGTAGATCGCCGACACCGGAATGCGTTCGACTCGTACGCTTTGCGCGCGATCGACTCGCAGGCGGCCGGTTACCCCATCGAGTTCGAAGCGCAACTCGCCCTTCATCCACGCCTGCGCAACCCGGTAGGCGTCGATACCGAGTGCGTACAGCCGCGCCGTTTCGAGAGTCATTGGGCGGGCGGGCGGCGGATACACCATGACTGCCGGATGATCCGGCTGCAGCAGCCATGGCATGTCAACGAAGCGCACGCCTTCCAGATCGTAGGCGAGCGCAGATGCGCCCGGAGAGCCGGCCGGACTGCCAATATTGACCAGCGACGTGGCGAAAATGAGCGTGCCACGCGGAATACGCGGCCGCACCAGAGACGCCTCCCGCGCACCGAGTGCCAGAAACACGGCGTCATACTGGCCGACGGCGAACTGCCGGCTCAGAGCAGCGAGTGCGCCGGGCGACGCGTCGACCGTGACCGGCACTTCGCCGGCAGCGCGCAATGCGTTGACATACGCCTGCGCGATTCTTCGCTCAAGCGCGCCGCTGCCGGCCAGCACCATGATGCGGGCGCCGGTCGAAACTCCCGGCCGCAGAGTGATAAAGCTGGCCAGCGCCACTTTGACTGCGCGTTCCGCTTCGGCTTCGGCCGACAGCCCGAATGCAATCATCGTCGGTGGTGCGCTCGCCTCGTTATCGGGCGTGTTCAGCGTCACCAGCGGCAGTACTGCGCGCCCGCCCTCCACGATGGCATTGACCGATCCGCGCCGCAAAGGTCCGACGGCAACGCGCACACCGCGATCACGGGCCGCAGCCAGTGCAGCGGAAAGCTGCTCGATATCGTCATCGACTTCGATCACCTGGATCGTGACGTGGTCGCCGCTGATCTTGTGCGCAGCGAAGAATCCCTGGCGCACCGCTTCCGCGGCTTCGGCGAAAATTCCCTGCTGGCTTGGCAGAAGCAATGCCATCGCCGGCGTGGTCGCCGGTAGCGCTGCATCGCTCGCAGGGACCGCCGATACGACGGGTTGCGCAACCACGCTGCATGCGACACTTGCCAGCAGGGCCAGCGAGGCAAGGCGAAATGCAGTGACAGGAGTAATCACGGAGAACCTGCAGCAGGATGGACTGATCGCGCTGTCGGCAGTAGCGTCCCAGGATCTGCCGGCAGGCTCATTGTATGTAGTGGGCATGCCGATCGGCAATGCGGCCGATATCACGTTGCGTGCGCTATGGGTTTTATCCCAGGTCGATGCCATCGCGGCCGAGGACACGCGCGTGACGCGTCCGCTGCTGCTGCGCTATGGGATACGGACGGCGTTATGGGCGGCGCATCGTCATAACGAACGCGAAGCGGCGCAGCAGATCGTCGAGCGCCTGGCACGCGGCGAGCGCATCGCATTGGTCACCGATGCCGGGACCCCAGCGGTATCGGACCCAGGGGCGTTGATCGTGCGCGACGTGCTGGACGCAGGCCAGCGCGTGATTCCGATTGCGGGTCCCAGCAGCGCCATGGTTGCGGTGTCGGCATCCGGGCTCGGGGCGGGGCCGTTCGTATTCGCCGGCTTCCTGCCGGCCGGCGCGCGTGAGCGCGAGCGCATCCTGCGCGGCCTGGCCGCCGATCCGCGGTCATTTGTGCTGTTCGAAGCCCCGCATCGCATCGGCGACTTGATGGCATTGCTGGCCAAGGTGCTGCATGCGGAGCGGCGGGTGGTGATCGCGCGTGAGTTGTCCAAGAAGTTCGAGACGATTTCGGCGCACACGGCAGCCGAGCTGGCTACGCTGCCGATGGAAGAGCGCGGTGAGTATGTGGTGCTGGTAGACGTCGCACCGATCACGGCAGATGTCGCTTCGAACGACATCGATCCGTCATTGATCAAGTGGCTGGTTGCGCTGCTCGGTGAAATGCCGCCAGCTCGTGCGGCGGCGATTGCTGCGAAGGTGAGCGGTCAACCACGGCAGGCGCTGTATGCGCTTGCGCTGCAGCTCAAGACAGGCTGACCTAGTCCACTGAACCGGATGAAATACACCCTCGCTCGTCGGCGCCTCGACGCATCATGCTTCGTTGCAAATGCTCGCGATACCGCCCGGTATCGCTGTGCTTTGCGCCTAGCCTGCCACGCCGTTGCGCAGCCGCTCGAGTGCGATTTATCCGGTTCAGCGG
Source organism: Burkholderiaceae bacterium (assembly GCA_041751715.1). Taxonomy (GTDB): domain Bacteria; phylum Pseudomonadota; class Gammaproteobacteria; order Burkholderiales; family Burkholderiaceae_F; genus JACCZX01. The sequence goes on along the minus strand of JBGSWY010000105.1, from coordinate 7,071 downwards.
ACTAGTGTGCCGATTGGCGAACGATCAGGCTCGCCGGCCGCTCGAGAATGCGCTCGAGCTGCTGTGCCAGTTCCAGCGCAGCAGAACGGTCCGGCAGCGCGCCGATCAGCACTCGAAAGAGGCTGCCATCCGGTTCGACGCGCGGAGTGCGCCGCGCCTGTGCCAGGACCAGTGCTTCAGCCGATTCGAGCAATGTCGCCACCTGTGCGGCAAACGCATCGGCGTTGGCGCGCTGCGAGAAGGCACCCAACTGAACCGACCATTGCGACCCGCTCCTGGCAGAAGGCGCAACGGCATCGACGATCCCGGCTCCGGTGCCGCGCCATTCCCCGGAAGCGATCTGCGTGTGCGTGAGGCGCTCGACTTCGACCTCCCCGGTTCCGCCCGCGGCGATGCCGAGCCGGGAAGCCGCCGCATACGACAGGTCGATCACACGACCGTGTGCGAACGGGCCGCGATCGTTGACGCGCACGATGACGCTCTCCCGGGAGCGCACGGACGTGACTCGTGCATAGCTCGGCAGCGGCATCGTCGGATGCGCCGCGGTCATCGCGAACATGTCGTAGATCTCACCGCTGGCGGTGCGATTGCCGTGAAACTGCCTGCCGTACCACGACGCGATGCCGCGCTCTCGGAACGCGACATCGCCCGTGAGCGGCGTGTAGCTGCGGCCGAGCGCAACATAGGGGCGACTGTTGCGCGCCAGAATCGGCTCGACCCTCGGCGTCGCATCCGGAATCGAAGCGACGTCGGCCGGCATCCGCTCCGGCGGCCCGTCGTTCTGGTAATAAACGCTGCGCTTTGGCGTGCCGCACGCCGCGAGCAGCGCGCACAAAAGAATCGGGGTCAGACCCCGATTCTTTATCCAACTCTTCATGACTGGACTAGCTTCCTATGCGCCGAGATCGACATCAGCATGCCGCACGCCATGCCGAGCGTGACCAGCGCGGTGCCGCCGTAGCTGATAAACGGCAGCGGCACGCCCACCACGGGCAGGATGCCGCACACCATGCCCATGTTGACGAACGCATAGGTGAACATGATCAGCCCGATCGCTGAGGCCAGCAGGCGCGCGAACAACGTCGGCGCACTGATCGCGATCGCGAACGAGCGCCATACCAGTGCGAGGAACAGCAGTATCAGTACGACGTTGCCTACCAGCCCGAACTCTTCCGAGTAAACGGCGAATATGAAGTCGCTGGTGCGCTCGGGAATGAACTCGAGATGCGCCTGCGTGCCCTGCATCCAGCCTTTTCCGAATGTGCCTCCGGAACCGATCGCGATCATCGCCTGGATCGTGTGGAAGCCTTTGCCGAGCGGATCGGTCGATGGATCGATCAGCGTCATCACCCGCTGGCGCTGATATTCGTGCATGAACGTCCATGCCACCGGCAATAGCGCAACGGCGCTGACCAGCATCACCGCCAGCCATTTCCACGGCAGCCCGGCAAAGAAAATCACGAATACCCCCGCCGCGAGCACGAGTATCGCGGTACCGAGATCGGGCTGCTTCAATATCAAGGCGACCGGCACCGCAACCAGCACCGCCGCCACCAGGAAATCGTAGCCGCGCAAAGCACCCTCGCGCTTGTGGAAGTACCACGCCAGCATCATCGGCAAGCCGAGCTTCATGATCTCCGACGGTTGAACGCGCGTGACCTTGATATCGAGCCAGCGCGTCGCGCCCTTGACCGTCTCACCGCTTACTTCGGTCGCGATCAGCAGGCCGAGACCGATGAAGTACACAGGCAGTGCCAGCCGCATCAACCATTGCGGCCGGATGTTCGCGGCGATGAACAGCACCGCGAACGCGATGCCGAAATTACGAATCTGATCGGCAATGCGCCAGGGATACGCGTTGCCGGCCGAGTAAAGCGTGATCAAGCCGATGACGCCCAAGCTGCCCACGATGGCCATTAACGCCGGATCGAATACCGATACATACGGCCGTGCGATCGTGCCGAAGCGCTGAGCAACCGTGGCGTTGTTCATTGCGCTGTCGTCACCGAACCACCCGCCTGCACGCCAGCGCGCGCACTCGCGCCGGGCGGAACCTGCAGCGCGACGCTGCGCAACGGCGACTCCTCGTCAGGTCCTTCTTTGGCCGGCGCCGCCGGCACCTTCCCCAGCAGGTGATAGTCGATCAGCTGCCGCGCGATCGGCGCCGCGGCGCGCGCACCGAATCCGCCGTTTTCAACCAGCACCGCGAGTGCAATCGTCGGATTCTCGGCCGGCGCAAAGGCAATGAACAGTGAATGGTCGCGATGGCGTTCATCGATGCGCCGCTCGTCATAGCGTTCGCTCTGCTTGATGCCGATCACCTGTGCGGTGCCGGTCTTGCCGCCAGCCTTGTACGGAGCGCCCTCGAACACGCGCCGCCCGGTGCCGCTGATGTTGACGTCGACCATCGCGTCGCGCACCAGCCTGATGTGTTCCGGCTTGACATCGATGCGATAACTTGGCGCCGGCACCGTCAGGCGCATCTGCCCGGTGCGCGCGTCTTCGACCGATTTCACCAGATGCGGCTTCATCACGACGCCGTCGTTGGCCAGCGTCGCGGTGGCATGCGCGAGTTGTAGCAGCGTGAAGGAATTCTTGCCCTGGCCGATGCCGAGAGAGATCGTTTCGCCCGGATACCAGCGCTGCTTGTAGCGCTTCTGATTCCATTCGGTCGACGGCAGGATGCCGCTCATCTCGCCTTCGACATCGATGCCGGTAATCTGGCCGAAGCCCCACGGCTTCATGAAGTCGTGCATCGTGTCGACGCCGAGATCGTTCGCCAGCATGTAGTAGTAGACATCGCTCGATTTCACGATCGAGCGGTGCATGTTCACCGCGCCCAGCGGCACCTTGTTCGAATCGCGAAAGCGGTGGCCGCCAAAGATGAACACGCCTTTGTCGTGGATCACCTGCTCCCAGCTGCGTTTGCCGGTTTCAAGCGCCGCCAGCGCCAAAAATGGCTTGTACGTGGAGCCGATCGGATACGTGCCGCGCAACGCGCGGTTCAGAAGCGGTTTGTCCGGATCGTTGTTCAGCTCATCCCAGCTTTTCGGGTCGATGCCATCGACGAACGCATTGGGATCAAAGGTCGGCTTGGCGACGAATGCCAGCACGTCGCCGGTCTTCGGTTCGATCGCGATCAGCGCTCCGCGCCGGTCGCCAAACGCATTCTCCGCGATCCTCTGCAGCTCGATGTCGACCGACAACACCAGATTGTTGCCGGACACCGAGGGGCTGCTCGACAGCGTACGCACCGCGCGTCCGCCGGCGGTGATCTCGACTTCGTCCTGCCCGGCAATGCCGTGCAGCTCGGCTTCATAGCTCTGCTCGATGCCGACCTTGCCGATGTGATGCGTACCGACGTAGGCCGCCGCTTCGCCGCGCCTTTCCAGGCGCTCCATATCCTGCGGCGAAATGCGCCCGATGTAGCCGAGCATGTGCGACGCGGTCTCACCCAGCGGGTAGTCGCGAAACAGGCGTGCGCGCAGCTCCACATGCGGAAAGCGATAGCGTTGCGCGGTAAAGCGCGCCACTTCCTGGTCAGTCAACCGGGTGCGGATCGGTACCGCATCGAAACGCTTGCTGTCTTCAAGCAGCTTCTTGAAGCGCCGCCGGTCGCGCGCCTGCACTTCGATCACCTGCGCCAGCTCGTCGATCGTCGTTTCGTGATCGGCCAGGCCCTCCGGCGTGATCTCCAGCGTGTACGCGGAATAGTTGCGCGCAATGACCTTGCCATTGCGGTCTTTGATCAGGCCGCGATTCGGCGCCACCGGCACCGTGGCGATCCGATTGAGCTCGGCCTGCGCCAGATACGCCTCGTGCTTGACGACCTGCAGCCAGGCAAGCCGCGCTACCAGCGCGGAAAATGCCAGCAACACAAACGCTGTCGCCACCGCAATGCGAATCCGAAAGTAATAAACCTCGCGCTCCGGATTGCGCATCGCCGCAGAGCGCGAGCCGAATGAAAGCTCTTCCGCAGCGAAGCGGCGGCGGCGGAACAAGCGCCTGGAGGCCATGGCGCGATCATAGTGGACGGCGCGCGAATTCAATGAAGAGTGTTGGCGGGTACGGTGCGGCCAATTCCAGGATAGCCGCCCGTTATTCGCGCGCTCGCAGAGCCCCCAGCGGCCATCGCCGGGCCGCCCCAACGCGGTCGCTCTAGCAGATGTTCGCAGTTCGTCTTGCGCGAACCGCGAATCCCACGATCAAGCCGCGGACGAGTGCACGTGCGAGCCGCAGGCTCGCTTACCGAGGAGCGCGGACCTATATCGGCCGCGTCGCATCCCGATCGGTCGGCCGCCGTTGCGGCGCCAGCAGCAGCCACGCGATCAGCGGCCACAGGATGCCGCCGACCACGCTCTCTCCGAAGTACAGCCACCCGGGCCACGTTGCGCCGACCCACATGCGGATTGCCAGCAGCGCGAGCTGCGCGATCAGCAGCAGCGGGAAAACGTACAGCACCTGTGCCGCGAGCGGAAACCACAGAATGCGCCGGTGCAGGGTGATCGCGCCGTACGAGATCAGTGTGTAGGCAAGAGCATGCTCGCCAAAGAGGGCGCCCTCGTGCACATCCATCAGCAGCCCGAACGCAAACGCTGCGCCTATGCCCACTCTGCGCGGCTGGTGAATGTTCCAGAACACCAGCGCAATCGCGAGCACGTCCGGCACCAGCGGCATGCGCCCCCACGGCAGCAGATTGATCAACAGTGCACCGATCAGCGAAGCCCAGATGAACAGCGGATTGGCCGGTCGCAGCAGATACTGGGGCCGGTAACCGATTCGCCCGCCCGGAAGTTCCACCGGATCGGGTGCGCGCGATGCAAACGAAGCAACGCGCCCGAGGCCCGCATCCGTCGGCGATCGGGTGCTCATCCGCCGCTCACTTGCGCACACCCTTGCGCGGCGCCGCCACACTCGCGGCGGGCGGAGGCGGCAGCTTCGCCGGCTCGACCAGCAGTACCAGCAGATGCCGGTTGCTTTCGACACCCCCTAGTGGCGTCATCACGATGCGAGCGAACTGATCCTTTGCCTCCCGTTCGACACGAGCGACGGTGGCAACCATCAAGCCGGACGGATAAACGCCGTCGAGCCCCGAAGTAACGGCCACATCGCCATCGACGACATCCGCGTTGGGGGCCATGAAGCGCAGATCCAGTGTCCCGGCTTCACTGCCGCCGAACGCCACCCCGCGCAGGCCATTGCGCAGGATCTGCACCGGAATTGACTGGTCTTTATCCGTCAGCAGCGTGACTTCGGACGTTTCATTGAACGTGCGCGTCACCTGACCCACCACACCGGCATCGTCGATCACCGGGCTGCCGGCGCGTATACCGTCGTTGCTCCCCAAGTGCAGTACCAGCTTGCGCGAAAACCGGTCACGCGATTCGTACAGCACGGCCGCCAGCACCGCTGCATTGCCGGCTCTTTCGCGTGCGCCGAGCAGCGCGCGCAGCCGTTCGTTCTCTGCCGCGAGCTCGCGCGCCTGCTGCAGCGATTGCGCGCTTTCGAATTCCCTGCGCTTCAGCTGCTCGTTCTCGTACGTAAGTCGGGTGACCGAGGTAAAGTAATCGCTGATGGTGCCAGCCACGCGGTTGGGCACCAGCAGCGCCTGCTGCATGGGATACAAAACGACGCCCACACCGACGCGCACCGTCTCAAGCGCGCGAATACGCGAATCGATGATGATCAACGCGACTGCGAGAAACGAGAAGAACGCCAGCCGCGCACGCGCCGAAACACCCTGATTGAACAGCGGCGGAGGGCCGTCAAAGGAAGCGCGCAAAGTACACCCCTACTTTTGTTTCCGGCCGGGCCAATGGCCCTTAACTTCGCTGCGCCAAGTTAGCCTCAACGAAACATCCGGGTTCAATTTCAGCATGCCGAACTTCTTGGCCCGCCGGATGTTTTGCGCGATTAGTTGGCAAAAAACCGGTGGCAAAGCCACACGATTTTTTGAGGTAACAGCGACGAAGAAAAACTCATGAGCCGTCGCGCTTTTTCAGCAGCGTCACCCCGTTGCGAAGATCGTCCCGAGCTTATCCATCCGTTCGAGCGCGATACCGCAGCCGCGCACGACACACGTCAATGGCTCTTCGGCCACGACCACCGGCAGCCCGGTTTCTTCCATCAGCAGCCGGTCGAGGTCACGCAGCAGCGCACCGCCACCGGTCAGCATCATGCCGCGATCGGCGATGTCGGCACCAAGCTCGGGCGGGGTCTGTTCAAGCGCGATCTTGACGCTCGACACGATCTGGTTCAGCGGGTCGGTCAGCGCCTCGAGAATTTCATTGCTCGAGATCGTGAAGCTGCGCGGAATCCCTTCGGACAGATTGCGGCCCTTAACTTCCATCTCGCGCACTTCCGAGCCCGGAAACGCCGAGCCGATCTGCTTCTTGATCAGCTCCGAAGTCGGCTCGCCGATCAGCATGCCGTAATTGCGGCGGATGTAATTGATGATCGCCTCGTCGAATTTGTCGCCGCCGACCCGCACCGAGCCCTTGTAGACCATGCCGCCGAGCGAGATCACGCCGACTTCGGTGGTCCCGCCGCCGACATCGACCACCATTGAGCCCGACGCTTCGGATACCGGCAACCCGGCGCCGATTGCCGCCGCCATCGGCTCTTCGATCAGGAATACCTGCGAGGCGCCGGCCGCTTCAGCCGATTCCTTGATCGCACGGCGCTCCACCTGCGTCGAACCGCATGGGACGCAGATGATGATGCGCGGGTTCGGCGCGAACAGGCTGGAGGGGTGAACCATTTTGATGAACTGCTTCAGCATCTGCTCGGTGACCGTGAAGTCCGCGATCACGCCGTCCTTCATCGGGCGGATCGCCTCGATGTTGCCGGGCACCTTGCCGAGCATCTGCTTGGCTTCCTTGCCGACCGCCTGGATCGTGCGCTTGCCGTTGGGCCCGCCTTCCTGACGGATCGCCACCACCGAGGGTTCGTCGAGCACGATGCCCTTGCCGCGCACATAGATCAATGTGTTGGCGGTACCGAGGTCAATCGCAAGATCGTTGGAAAAATAACCGCGCAGAAAACCGAACATGTGTAGTGGGTGGGCAGCAG
>JBGSWY010000104.1:0-1812 GCA_041751715.1 Burkholderiaceae bacterium | reverse complement strand
GTGAATAGCAGGCCTTGCTTCGCGAGCCGATCGAGATTGGGCGTGATGTTCACAGGACGTCCCTGTGCATCGCGAGCGCCGAGGCAGCCAAGATCGGCGTAGCCGAGATCGTCGGCCAGGATGTAGATGAAGTTAGGCCGTCGCGGGCTCATCTTGTGAAAGCGTTCTCAGCTGGGTCAAGGGTAGACGTGCGAATGGGTTATGGCTTCACTCGGCCGTGTGTCGCAGTCCAGGTACTTCCCCGTTACGGCCCCATCGCGATGCCGCACCTTCGCTGCGGCAAGCACCTCGGGCGGTAAAAGCCGCGCGTTGACTCCGCGTCGGTCGCGGGTGAGGTCACGCGGCAGCCAGTGAGTCAAGCACCCGCAATGACGGCAGCGATGGAAGTCGACGTGGCGGCCGTTCCACGCGTACGTGTCCGTCGGTGGCGGATCGGGCGAAACAGTCACTTCGTTCGCGGAGCAATAAAACCACAGCACACCGTACTTGCGACACAGCGAACAGTTGCACTCGGTGACCTCTGTCGGTCGGGCGGCAAGCGACACTGTGACGGCGCCGCAGTGGCAGGTCGCAACTGTTCCGCTGGGAGCGGGCTCATTGGTCATGCCGCCAAGGTTAGAAGACGTGACGAACTAGTTCAACCTCCGCTTCCAAGGCGTCTTTCGGTCGACTCGCCAATACGTCATTGACGAAGAACGCACCGGCGGGCGCGCTCGCCTTCAAATTGGCGCAAACACGCTGACACGCCCTAGCCCGAACGTGGCCGACTCGGACGCAAACGCGCACCACTTCGTAGCGGTTCGTAGAGCAGCCAGTCGGCATCCATGTGCGGAACCGATCCGAAGGAAGGCATTTTGCTCGGTGTGCGATGCGGCCTTTTCTGTCATCTGGTGAACTTGTCTCACGGGCCTACCGGCGGTCTATCAGTTAAATAGCGCTTGGAGCGCTGCGGCGATGAGACGAGATACGCGCAGGGCGCGCAAATCTCGTATGGCTTCGCGCTTACAGCAGCCTGCGGCGCTTGGTGGCAGAACATCACACCATCGCTATAGTTCGAGCGAATCACGGTCACATGCTCGGAGCCAGAGACTATGCCTAAGGGGTACTGGATTGCGCTGTATCACTCTGTACAAGATCCCGCTGCACTGACCGAATACGCTGCCGCCGCGGGACCGGTATTGCTGTCCTTCGGCGCTCGTTTTCTCGCTCGCGGCATTCCGTCAAACACCTACGAAGGCGGTGCGCCTCAACGCTGCGTGTTGATTGAATTTGAAAGCGTTGACCAGGCAGTCGCTGCCTATGAAAGCCCCGGCTATCAGGTTGCGCTTGCAAGGCTGAAGGACGCCGTCAAGCGCGAAGTACGTATCGTTCCAGGCGTCGAATAGCGCATCGCCACGCGACATGAGCCTCGCCGACTGCCACAGCTTCCACGACTTCCGCAGGCTGGCGATGCGGCGTCTGCCCGGCCCGATTTTCAATTACATCGATGGAGCGGCCGATGATGAAGTCACGTATCGGCGGAACACGGCCAGCTTCGAGGAGTGCGACCTGGTGCCCAACGTGCTGCGTGGAGTGGAAGCCGTCGATCTATCGGTGACGGTGATGGGCCAGAAGCTCGCGGTGCCGTTTTACTGCTCGCCGACGGCGCTGCAGCGCCTGTTCAACCACGAAGGCGAGCGCGCGGTCGCGGCGGTGGCATCGAAGGTCGGAACGCTGTTCGGCGTGTCGTCGCTCGGCACGGTCAGTATGGAAGAGCTGCGCAGGAAATACCCGACGCCGCAGGTGTATCAGTTCTACTTTCACAAGGATCGC
>JBGSWY010000103.1:0-1520 GCA_041751715.1 Burkholderiaceae bacterium | reverse complement strand
GGCATCGTCGTCCGCATCGATCAATCCGGCACGCGTCGCGCGCTCAACCGTGGCCACGCTGCGACTTGTGAGAGAGGTCAGCACGCGCGCACCATGACGGCGCAACCGCTCGCCGATCGAACATCCCATTTCTCCCGCCGCGATGACGGCCACTGTGGTGGTCAAGGCAGTCCTCCGTTCTTGTCAGCTAGTACAGTAACTCGGAGCGTCAGTTGGTGTGGCGCGTTGATCGGCGGCGTTTTGCGAATGACGCACACATGAGAGCCGCGTTCCGCAAGCAACCTGCAAGCTGATGAAGTGGATTCGACCGGTGATATGCAGGCAATTCGATGTTTCAAACCGCCAGTGCCGGACTGCTCGCCTTACAAGCTCGTTTTTGACAATTTGAACCGGCGGCGGACCCGTAGTCTTGCGCAATGCGAGACAACTCCGACAGGCTCCGGGCGATACAGGCACACGCAGCCGCGCTGACGGTCGACGCGTCGCGGCGTGCCGCCGGAGACATGCTGATCGAGCTGGATGCCCTGCAGCGCGAGCTCAGCACGGCCGATGCCTCTCGCGCCGAGGCCTACGTCGCAGCCGTGTTTGCTGTGGTTGCGGGCTTCAATGCGCTGGGGCGCGCGCAGAAGATGGGCCCCTTGCTCGAGCGTGCGATCGGCATTTGCCGGGCGCGCTCGAACCACCAGCTGTTGCGACGAGCCCTTTCGCTTTATGGCTACTTCACGGGCGACATCATCAACGCGCCAACGGCGCTGGGATGCCTGCAGGAAGCCGTCGAGCTGACCCGCGAGATGAATGATCCGGTGGCCGAGGTGTCCACCGTGGTCAACCTGGGTGTTGTGCTGACCAACATCGGATGGGATGACAACGCGCAAAGGGCGTTCCAGCTGGCATGGAACACGTACGAGCGAAACGCGAAGGCGTTTCAGGGCGCTGATGCGGGGTTGATGGCGGCAGCGGCTGCTGCCAATACGGCGGCGATCTCGTCCCAGCTGAATGATGTCGAGCGTGGCCTCGAGTTCAGCACACGCGCCCGCTCACTGGCGCAGTGTCAGAGCCCCAATGCCCAGCATCGAACGGTGCAACTGCACTACGACAACATCCATTGCATTCTGCTGGCCAAGGCGGGGCGTCTGAAGGAAGCGCACGAAGTCGCGCAGTCGATGCTGGCGGCGGCGAAGGATTCAGCCAACGTGCGCTGGGAATATCTTGCCCTGCAGGCCGCGGGAATGGTCGATGTGCGACGCGGCAAGGTTGATGAAGGGTTGGAGCTGCTGCGCAAGTCGCATCGGCGCGCCGCTTCGATCTCGGCAGGCATGGAAGTGCCGGCGCATCTGATGCTCGCCGATGCCTACCGCTACGTGGGTCAACCCGATGAATCGCTGCAGGTGATGCGCGAGGTATCCGAGCTTCTGAAGAAGATGCAGAAGATGCACTTCGAGCGTGCCAAGCCGCAAGCAGGTGAATCGGTCGAACAGGAATGGCAGAACACGAGGCCTTTGGGGTGGGAAGAACATGTC
>JBGSWY010000102.1:0-15901 GCA_041751715.1 Burkholderiaceae bacterium | reverse complement strand
GGGGTCAGATGAGGCGCAGCGCGCTGGCGCCGAGTGCGGCCCTGTTGTGCGGCGTGCTGTGACTCGGCGCGTGCGCGCCGATCAATCCGCTGGTCGATCTGCCGGCGCCGTCTCGAGTGACGGTGCAAGTGACGCCGGATGCAGTGCTGCTCACAGCCAGCGGCAGTCAGGCCATCGCACCCGCCGCCTGCCCATAGCACGCTTTCAGCCTGACTCGCTGCACAAGGGTCTGGGCATAGAGGCCGAGTCATTGATCAAACAGGCGGCGTAGCTGTTCGCTGGCAGAATTCGGTCCCACAGTACAAAATCGAGCCCGTGATGAACCGTACTGATCAATCGTCTCCAACGCCGCACGCGGCCGCCGGGGGGGGGGGGGCAGACGTGGCTGCGCGCAAGCGTAGCCTCGGCGCGTCGTTCCCGATTGTAGGCATCGGCGCCTCGGCCGGCGGACTCGAAGCATTCACGCTGCTGTTAGAGGCGTTGCCGCTCGATACCGGCATGGGATTCGTGCTGGTCCAGCATCTCGATCCGGAGCACGAAAGCGCGCTGACGCACATTCTCTCGCGCGCTACCAAGCTCCCGGTGCGCGAAGTCAAGAACAATCAGCCGGTGCAGGCGAATCACGTCTACGTGATTCCGCCGGACACCAACCTCAGCATCGCGCAGGGCGTGCTGCAGCTTGCGCCGCGCCCGCGAACCGGCAAACCGCACAAGCCGATCGATGCGTTCTTCGAGTCGCTGGCGGCCGACCAGCACGATCGGGCGATCGGCGTGGTGCTGTCCGGCACCGCGAGCGACGGCACGCTCGGACTGGAAGCGATCAAGGCCGAAGGCGGAATCACCTTCGCGCAGGACGATTCGGCGCGGCACGACTCCATGCCACGCAGCGCCGTCGCGGCGGGCTGCGTGGACCTGGTTCTTGCGCCGGCCGATATCGCCAAAGAGATCGCGCGGATTGCCAGGCATCCCTACGGCGCAGGTCAACCGCTCGCGCTGCCGACACGCGCCGAAAATGATCGCGCGCAGGCAACGGCCCACGAGGACGATGAAACGCCGCTGCCGTCGGGCGGACGTATCGGCGAACCCGGAGCGCTGCGCAAACCGGCAAAAAAAGCGCGGGGCGAATCCAAAGCGGCGCAGACCGAGGAAGACGGCTACAGGAAAATCCTGCTACTGCTGCGCAATCATTCCGGCGTCGATTTCTCGCTCTACCGCTCCAGCACCATCCAGCGGCGCATCGGCCGGCGCCTGGTGCTCAACAAGCAGGACACGCTGGAGGACTACGCCCGATTCCTGCGCGGCAACTCCAAAGAACTCGACGCGCTTTACTCGGACGTGCTGATCAGCGTGACGAGTTTTTTCCGCAACCCCGAAATGTTCGACGTGCTCCAGCGCAAGGTCCTGCCCGAGTTGTTCAAGCAGCGCGGGGACGATCCGCTACGCGTCTGGGTGCTCGGCTGTTCCACCGGCCAGGAGGCGTATTCGATCGCGATGTCGTTCGTCGAAGCGGCCGACAAGGCGCGCCGCATGCGCCGGCTGCAGGTGTTCGCCACCGACCTGAACGACACGCTGCTCGACAAGGCGCGCCACGGTCTGTATGCCAAGAGCCTGGCCGAAGACATCTCGCCGCAGCGCCTGCAGCGCTTCTTTATCGAGGAAGAAGGCGGCTATCGCATCGGCAAGGCGCTGCGCGAGATGGTGGTGTTCGCACGGCAGAATCTGATCAGCGATCCGCCGTTTTCGCGCATGGATCTGATCAGCTGCCGCAACCTGCTGATCTATCTCGAGCCGAGCCTGCAGAAAAAAGCGCTGCCCACGTTTCACTACGCGCTGAAGCCCGAAGGGTTCCTGCTGCTCGGCGCATCGGAATCGATCGGCGGCTTTACCGACCTGTTCGAACCGATAGACAAGAAGCACAAGATCTATGCGAGGAAGACGGCCCCGACGCCGGCCTTTCATCTGCCGGTCAAGGCCGAGCGCGGCGAACGATCTGCCGCCGGCGCGCGCGGGTCTGCACCGGCAATGACTGCGCCGGAGGCGCCGCCGGGCCTGGGCGGAGAATTGAGCGCGCAGCGCGAGGCCGACCGCATTGCGATCAATCAATTCGCGCCGCCCAGTGTGCTGGTCAATGCCGAGCTGCAGGTCGTGCAGTTTCGCGGGCCGACCGGCGCCTATCTGGAGCCGCCCGCCGGCAAGGCGAGCTTCGACGTGCTGAAAATGGCGCGCGAGGGTCTGATGCTGCCGCTGCGCGCCGCGATCAACCAGGCGCGCAAAGAAAACAAGACCGCGCGCCGCGACAACGTTCGCCTGCAGCAAAATGGCACGACGCGCAGCGTGAACCTGGAAGTGATTCCGCTGAAGAACCTGCGCGAGCGCTGTTTTCTGATCGTGTTCGAGAAGGCGGACCAAACCGCTGGCGCGCGCGCGCCGGAGGCGCCTCCGCGTGCCGGCAAAGCGGCGAAGGTGACCGCAAAGGCTGAGCTGCGTCGCAGCACCGAGCTCGAAACGGAGTTGGCCGAGACGCGCGAATACCTGCAGTCGATCCAGGAGCAGCACGAAGCGGCCAACGAGGAACTGCAGGCCGCCAACGAGGAAGTCCAGTCCGCCAACGAAGAGCTGCAGAGCGTGAACGAGGAGCTGGAGACCTCCAAGGAAGAACTGGAATCGGCCAACGAAGAGCTGATCACCGTCAACGAGGAGATGAACAATCGCAACGTCGAACTTAACCGGCTCAACAACGATCTGGTCAACCTGCAGACTTCCACCCGGCAGTGTGTCTTGCTGCTCGGGCGCGACCTGACGATTCGCCGTTTCAGCGTGCAAGCTGAAAAACAGTTCGAGCTGCTGGCCTCCGACATCGGGCGCCGGCTCGGCCATGTGCGGCACAACCTCGCTTTCGCCGACGCCGCGCAATCGCCGCTCGATCTGGAAGCCCTGGCCACCGCAGTGATTGCCGATGTGCGCGAGCAGGAACATGAGGTGCGCGACAAGACCGGCCGCTGGTATTCGCTGCGCCTGCGCCCCTACATGACGCTCGACAACAAGATCGACGGCGCGGTGCTGGTGCTGTCGGATATCGACTCGCTCAAGCGCAGTCAGGAAGAGATTGGCGCGGCGCGCGACTACGCTGAAGACATCATCGAGACGGTGCGCGAGCCGCTGCTGGTGCTCGACCAGGAGCTGCGCGTCGCAAGCGCCAACCACGCCTTCTACGACACGTTTCGCGTCAGCCCCAGCGAGACGGTCGGCCGGTTCATCCACGAGCTCGGCGAGCGCCAGTGGGACATCCCGCGCCTGCGCAAGCGGTTGGCCGAAATCCTGCCGCAAAACACCAGCGTCGAGGAATTCCTGGTCGAGCATGACTTCGAGCAACTGGGCCGCCGCTCCATGCTGCTGAACGCCCGTAAAGTGGTCGACTCGCAGCAGAAGACCGAGCGAATTTTGCTCGCCATCGACGACATCACCGACCGCAAACGGGCCGAAGCGGCCGTGCGCGCGTCCGAGGCCCGCTATCGGCAGCTCTTCGAGTCGGCCAAGGACGGCATCCTGATCCTCGACGTCGACACTGCCACGATTACCGAAGCCAACCCCTTCATCGCCGAGTTGCTGGATTACCCGCACGCCGATTTGCTGGGCAAGGAGCTGTGGGAGATCGGCTTGTTCAAGGACAAGAAGGCGAGCAAGGCGGCGGTGCGCGAACTGCAAGCGCGGCGCTACCTGCGCTACGACGACCTGCCGCTGGAAACCCAATCCGGGCGGCAAATCGATGTCGAGATGGTCAGCAACATCTATGGCGAGAGCGATCACCCGGTCATCCAGTGCAACATCCGCGACATCACCGAGCGCAAGCGGTTGCAGGACAGCGAGCACGAAGGCCAGCTGCGGTTGGAGTTCGTCCTGGGCTCGATGCCGCAGAAGATCTTCACCGCCGAGCCCAACGGTGACGTGGATTACTTCAATCCGCAGTGGACCGAGTTCACCGGCCTGCCGTTCGAGCAGATCAAGGGCTGGGGCTGGAAGGTCTTTATCCACCCGCACGACCTGGACGAAACGTTGCGTCGCTGGAAACAATGCGTCGACACCGGCCAGACGTTCGTGCTGGAACACCGCTTCCGCCGCGCGGACGGCGAATATCGCTGGCATTTGAGCCGCGCCTTGCCGTTGCGCGACGCCGCCGGCGAAATCGTGATGTGGGCCGGCTCGAACACCGACATTCATGAACAACTGGAGACCGCCAACACGCTGCGGCAGTACACGGCCGACTTGTCCGAGGCGGACCGCCGCAAGAACGAATTCCTGGCGATGCTGGCGCACGAGCTGAGAAATCCGCTGGCCCCCATCCGCAACGCGCTGCAGATCATGCGGCTGACCGGCAGCAAGCCCGAGGTGGTCGGTTCCGCGTCGACGATGCTGGAACGCCAGGTCGGCCAGATGGTGCGGCTGGTGGATGACCTGTTGGACGTGAGCCGCATCACTCGCGGCAAGATCGAGCTTCGCAAGGCGCCGGTCGAGCTGGCCTCGGTGGTGTATCAGGCGGTCGAAGCCGCGCGGCCGCTCTCCGACAGCATGAACCACGAACTCACCGTCACGCTGCCCCCCGAGCCGGTGTACCTGGACGCCGATCCGACCCGCCTGGCTCAGATCGTGGGCAACCTGCTCAACAACGCCAGCAAGTTCTCGCGCAAGCGCGGCCGCATCTGGCTTACGGTCGAACAGGATGGCGCGCAGGCCGTGCTGCGCGTGCGCGACCTGGGCATCGGCATCGCCGCCGACCAGTTGCCACACATCTTCGACATGTTCGTGCAGGCCGATACCTCGCTGGAGCGTGCCATCGGCGGGTTGGGCATCGGCCTGACGCTGGTGAAAAACCTGGTGGAGATGCACGGCGGCACGGTGGAAGCTCGCAGTGACGGTGCTGATCGCGGCAGCGAATTCATCGTGCGGCTGCCGATGGTGGCGGAGATTCCTGCATCAGCGTTGCAGCAGACACCCAGCGCGCCGGCGATCACGACCACCTGCCGCATCCTGGTGGTCGATGACAACCGCGATTCGGCCGAGTCGCTCGTGATGTTGTTGACGCTGGCCGGCAATGAGATGCGCGCCGCCTATGACGGGCTCGAAGCGGTGGAAGCGGCGGCGACGTTCAAACCCGACGTGGTGCTGCTCGACATCGGCCTGCCTAAACTGAACGGCTACGAAGTGGCTCGCAGAATTCGCCAGCAGCCGGAAGGCAAGAACATGAGGTTGGTGGCACTGACCGGCTGGGGCCAGGACGAAGACCGGCAGAAATCGAAAGAGGCCGGGTTCGATGCGCACCTGGTCAAGCCGGTCGACCACGCTGCGTTACAGACGCTGTTGGTGCAATTGGGTAATTGCTAGTGCGGTTTCGCGCCGCCGGGTCACCGATGACCTCGCGGAACAACCGCACATATTCGTCGTTGACCACCGCATAACATTCACACACGCCCGCCTCGAGCGGGCTTCGATCAAGCAACGCGATCCTGCCTAGAACTGGAGATATCCTCGCGCGAAATCCAGCCATCGCTGCTGGCGTCCACCCGCCTGAAAGGTCTAGCCCTTTTCAGGGCATTGGTGATAGGCTGTTTTCCATGAGTGACACTGAAGTCGCCGAGATACTCAAGCTTCCCGCCGAAGAGAGATTGCGGCTGGTCGAATTGATTTGGGAAAGCCTTAGTGCGGCTCCGTCGGACGTTGCCTTGTCCGGCGCCCATCGTGCGGCCATTGACGACGAGCTCGCCAATCATCGCCGCGATCCAAACGACGTTCTTACGCTTGAACAGGTGCTCTCGAAAATCAATCAAGCGCAATGAATCTGCCGGTTGTTTTTCGCCGGCGTGCACAGGATGACCTGACTGCTGCACACGATTGGTACGAAGAACAAAAGCCGGCGCTTGGAGCGGAGTTCATGTCCGCGGTGCTGTCGACATTCGAGTCAAATTGAGCACCACCCCGAAATGTTTGCATTCGTACACGCCGACGTACGCCGAGCCGTGGTGGCCCGCTTTCCTTTCGCGGTGTTCTATTCGGTCGAACCGAAGCGCGTCGTGATCCTCCGCGTACTGCATTCGGCGCGCAATCCAGGACTATGGCCGCGTTTGAACCGATGATTCCGCGCCACGTTCCCCTGGTCGAAACCACGCGTGGTGGCACCACCGAGTGCGTGCACTACGGCTCGATTGCGGTGGTCGATGCCAACGGCCGGCTGGTGGCTTCGGCCGGCGATCCGGACTCGCTCAATTTCACGCGCAGCGCGCTGAAGCCGCTGCAGGCGCTGCCGTTCGTCGAAGACGGCGGACTGGCGCACTATGGGTTCGGCTCGCACGAGCTGGCGCTGATGTGCGCCAGCCATAGCGGCGAGGCGATGCACGTTTCGACAGTGCAGCGCATCCTGGCGCGTATTGGCCTGGACGAAGCGGCGCTGCAGTGCGGCTGCCATCCTCCGAGCTATTTCGCGGCCACTGAAACGCCGGCGCCGCACGGTGTGACATGGAGCGCGCTGCATCACAACTGCTCGGGCAAGCACGCCGGCTTTCTCGCCTACTGCCGGATGCACGAGCTGCCGACCGAAAACTATCTGGATACGGGCCACCCATTACAGCAAAGAATTCGAACGATCGTGGCGCGCTTTGCGCAGGGCGACCCGCTTGCGCAAGGCATCGACGGCTGCAGTGCGCCCAACTTCGCGATGCCGCTTAGACGGCTGGCGCAGATGTACGCGCGAATCGCTGCCGAAGAGTCGCCCGAGATGCAGGCGATCACCTACGCGATGAGTCATCACCCGGACCTGGTGTCGGGCACGCGCCGCGCCGATCTTGCGATCGCGCAAAGTGGCCGCGGAGACTGGATCAGCAAGGCGGGCGCCGACGGCATGCAGGCGATCGGCGTGCGCTCGCAGGGGCTTGGCATCGCGATCCGGATTGCCGACGGCAACACTCGCGCGGTACACGCGGCAACGGTCGAAGTGCTCGAGCAGCTCGATCTGCTCGATGATCCGAGTGGCACGCCTCTGGCTGCCTATGACTGCCCGCCGATTCGCAACTATCGCGGTATTGAAACGGGCGGCGTGGTACCGGTGTTGAAGCTGATCGGCCACTAACTCAGGACAATCTCGCCTCGCGGCGCGCGGATCGTCGCCGCCAGCCTCTTCGGACCCGGTGCCAGATCGACCGGCCCGACAATTTTCAGCTCGCGAAACATCCCCATGATGCCGCTGCTGCCGAGTACCGCGGCCGGATGCGACAGTTGCAAGCGGAGCAATTCACAGCCGCGGTCTTCCAGCACATCGCATGGATGATGGGCATCGCCGGCTTCGTCCACGATCCACTGAATCGCGGCCGGTAGTACGCCACCCCAAGGTAATGCGCCGTTTTCCGGAACCGCAATTTTCCAGTGAAACTCGAGCATGCGTTCGCCTCCGGCCGCTTCGCGCCCGCCCCTCGCGGGGGCGGGCGGTGAGCCTGGGGCGGCCTGGCGCTCAACGCTTCGGCTCATCGACATGATTTCGCCCAGGTCCGGTACGCGCGCGCAGGCGTTGGCCAGTGATTCGCAGCGCACCGCCCATGTGATCATTCGCGGCCCGGTCGCGAGTTGCGCCTGCATCTCGGGTTCGTCCAGCGCGAACCAGCGGGGGCGCGATGGTGGTGTGGCGCTCGGATCGATCGCAATGATTTCAAGATAGGACCGCGCGCCAAGCTTCAGCAACGCGTTGTGCGTGCCCATCGCGACATGCTGCCCCCCCGGCGCTGGCCGCGCGCCGAGTTGCTGCTCGACCCAATCGACGCCATCGGCCAGATCGGCACAGGCGACCACCAGATGGTCGAGCTCGCTGCGCCTCATCTGCCGCACATCAGTTGAACGTGCCGTTCTCGTGGAACTGATGCGGTTGCCCGAAGTCGCCAACGTAGGCCGTGTGCGTCACCAGCCGTCGTCCGTTCCACCAATGCAGCTGAAACGCAGGCGGCTCCATCGTGAAGCGGGCCGCAGCGTCGGGCGCGATATCGAGCGCGATTTGATGCACGGGGCTCGGGCAGGTGCTGGCGATTGTGCCGCCGAACCGCACGGAGATCGGCCGATGCAGATGGCCGGCGATCACGCGTTCGACGTGCGAATGCCGGGCGACGACTGCCTCAAGCTTGCCTGGCGAGTCGAGTCCGATGCGATCCATGTGCCCGATGCCAGTCACGAACGGTGGATGATGCAATGCGATGACCGTTGGTTTGCTGGATTCGGAAAGCGCCCGCTCGAGCCAGGTTAGCCGCTCTGCGCACAACGTGCCGCCACTCTGCCCCGGCGACACCGTGTCGAGCGCGACGATGCGTAGCGGAAAGTCATCCACCGTGTACTGAATGAACATCGACGTCGATTGCAAGTAGTCATGGTCGGCAAACGCCTGCCGGAATGCCTGCCGCTCGTCGTGATTGCCGGGCATCAGATAAAGCGGCATCGTCAACGGTGACAGCAGCTCGCGCAGCAGCGCGTATTCGGCCGGTGTGCCGCCATCGACCAGATCGCCGGTGGCGATCACAGCATCCGGCCGCTGCGACAATTGGCCGATCTGCGCGACGCAGCGCTCGAGCATCGTCGCGGTGTCGACCACGCCATAGGCAAGCTTGCGCTCGGGCTTGATATGAAGATCGCTGATCTGGCACAGAATCATCGGCACTGCCAGGACTGAAGTGTCAAAGGCGTTTCAACGGCATACATGATTTCATCATAGCGATCTTGTCGACGACGCCGCTTAAGTAAACTGCGCGACTTCGCGCGATGGCGCAACTGAGCGCCGCGATGCTTCCATCTCAAAAAGAACGGCTCGTTAGTCTGATCGAGGACGCCGGCGCCACCGGGGTTCCGATTACGCTCGAGCGCCCCAAGATCGAAGCGCATGGCGACGTGACCACCAATGTCGCGCTGCAGATCGGGAAGGTTCAGAAAAAGAATCCCCGCGAAGTCGCCACAGCGATAGCCGAGGCGCTGCGCGCAAATCCCGCATCCACGGCGCTGATCGAATCGGTCGACGTCGCCGGTCCGGGCTTTATCAATCTGCGGCTTGCGGCATCTGCGCGGCAACAGGTGGTGCATGCGGTATTGCGCGACGCTGAAAATTTCGGTGCAACCACCGCGTACGCGGGCCGCAAGGTGATGGTCGAGTTCGTCTCCGCGAATCCGACCGGGCCGCTGCACCTGGGCCACGCGCGGCAGGCCGCGCTGGGCGATGCGCTGGCCAATCTGCTGGCGGCACAGGGCTGGCAGGTGACGCGCGAGTTCTACTACAACGACGCCGGCGTCCAGATCGCGACGCTCGCGCTGTCGGTTCAGGCGCGCGCGAAAGAGTTGTCGGGCCAGATGGCCGCTTTCCCCGACGGCGGCTATCGCGGCGAGTACATCGCCGAGATCGCACGCGACTATCTGGCACGCGCCACCGTTGAGCCCGAGTGCGCCGCGGTTGCTGCCAGCGGCGATGTCGACGACCTCGACGCTATTCAGCACTTCGCTGTCGCCTACCTGCGCAACGAGCAGGATCGCGATCTGGCGGCGCTCGGCGTGCATTTCGACAGCTTCTTTCTCGAATCGTCGCTGTATCGCGATCGCAAGGTCGACGCGACGCTGGATGCGCTGGCGGCTTCCGGCATGACATACGAGCATGAAGGCGCGCTATGGCTGAAGACGACGACCATCGACGTCAGCGGCGGCCATGGTGGCCCGCCGGCCGACGACAAGGATCGCGTGATGCGCAAGTCGGACGGCAGCTATACCTACTTCGTGCCGGACGTTGCTTATCACATCACCAAGCTGCAGCGCAGCTACGACAAGGTCATCAACGTACAGGGTACCGATCACTACGGAACCATCGCAAGAGTGCGCGCGGGCCTGCAGGCCGCGTCGAAATCGCTCGGCGTGACCGTGCCGGGCGGATATCCGGACTACATGCTGCACAAGATGGTGCGCGTCACCAAGGGCGGCGAAGAAGTGAAGATGAGCAAGCGCGCCGGCACGTTTGTCACGCTGCGCGACCTGCTCGATTGGGTCGGACGCGATGCCACCCGGTTTTTTCTGGTGTCGCGCAAGCCGGATGCCGAATTCGTGTTCGACGTCGACCTTGCGGTATCGAGATCGGATGAAAACCCGGTTTACTACGTGCAGTACGCGCACGCGCGGATCTGTTCGGTGTTGGCGCAGGCGGCGGAACGGGGCTTGTCGGTGCCTGAGTTGGCCGTTGCACAGCATGTGGATCTGGCGCCGCTGCAAAGCGCTCGCGAAAGCTCGCTGATGAACCGGCTGGCCGACTATCCGGCCGTCATCGCCAGCGCCGCCGAAGAGCTGGCCCCGCACCAGGTCACCACCTACCTGAAGGAGGTCGCAGCGGACTTTCACGCCTACTACAATGCAGAGCGCGTACTGGTCGAGGATGACGCAACGCGTAACGCCAGGCTGGCGCTTTTGCTGGCAACGCGGCAGGTGCTGGTCAACGCCCTGGAACTGATTGGAGTGTCGGCACCGCAGCAGATGTAATGGGTATGGAAACTAGGTCGTTGAACGTCGTTGCGCAACGTGGCACAACATTAGTCGGCTTTATCGTCGGGCTGGTGCTCGGCCTGGGGATTGCGGTCGCGGTCGCGCTGTACATTACCAATGCGCCGGTGCCATTCGTCAACAAGGTACGACCGGCCAGCGACAAGGTGGACCCGTCGGCCGGCGGCCAGCTGCCGGACCCGAACAAGTCACTGTACAGCCATGTGCCCGCCAAAGCCCTACCGGAGCCCGCGAAAAGCGACGCGGCCACCGATCCGAAAGCCGCGCCACCGCCGGCCGAAAAAGGAAACGTGTTCCCGGCCGAGGACTCGCGCTTCCTGTTGCAGGCGGGCGCGTTCAGGACACCGGACGACGCCGACTCGATGCGCGCGCGCCTGGCACTGCTCGGGTTCGACGCCAAGGTTTTTCCACGCGAGCAGGACGGCGCCACGCTGTACCGCGTGCGGCTGGGTCCGTACGGCAACCTGGACGATGTGAACCGGATCCGCAAGAAGATGGCGGAAAACGGCATCGACGTTCAGCTGGTCAGGCTGAAGTGAGCGCCGATTAGCGGCTGAAACCCCTGTCATCGGTGCGTGTCGAAGCGGCGTTGCTGTTGCGATACTCACACCGTACATTTCAAGTTGTGGAGAGCATGCATGTTGATTAATCGCCGCCATTTGCTGATCGCTGTTGCCGCCGTGCCGTCTGTTGCTTTCGTTCCGTATGTTGCGCTGGCGCAGGCTGCACGACCGCTGCAGGAGCTGAAAGATTTTCGACCCGTCACCCCGTCGCAGCCGGTCGAGTCCGGTAACAAGGTCGAAGTGATCGAGTTCTTCCAGTATTCGTGCCCGCATTGCAAGAGTTACGAGCCGGTACTGCAAGGCTGGAAAAAAACCTTGCCGGCCGACGTCGAATATCGCCGCGTCCCGATTGCATGGGACGACAAGACGGTGCCGCATTCCCGCATCTATTACACGCTCGAAGCGCTCGGCAAGACCGATGAGCTGCACTCGAAGGTTTTCGAGGCAATTCAGGACAAGAGAATTCCGCTGCTGAAGCCGGAAGAAATCGCGGCGTTCATGGCAACCAACGGGATCGATCGCAAGCAGTGGCTCGATGCCTACAACTCGTTTTCTGTCGGCGCTCGCGCCAATCGCGCCGGCCAGGTGTGGCGCGCCTACAAGATCGACGGCACACCGAGCATGGCGGTCGACGGCAAGTTCGTCACTGCGCCGTCGATGGCCGGCTCGCGCGAAGGCAGTTTGATCGTGCTCGACAGCCTGATCCAGCGTGCGCGTGCGGAGCGGAAAAAATAGGCGCCCGCCCTTATCTGCTTTTGTACTGCGCGCGTACGCGCGGCCGCTCCGAAGGGAGCGCGCCTAACTAATCGCGACCAGTGCACTTGCGACGGCGAAGCCGTCGCGTACACGAGAAGCGCCTTTTTATGAACGTGTTTATCACCGGGGCTTCCAGCGGAATCGGCGCCGCCCTGGCGAACGAATTCGCGACGCGCGGTGCGTGCCTCGGCCTGGTGGCGCGGCGGCGCGATGCGCTTGACGTGGTCGAAGCTGCACTGCCGGGCAAGCACCACACCTACATCGCCGATGTCACCGACAAGGACGCGCTGATCGCTGCCGCGCAAGCATTCGATGCAGCCGCCGACGGCACCGATATCGTGATTGCCAACGCCGGCATTTCGATCGGCGTAAAGACCGAGTTCTACGAAGATCTCGACCAGTTCGCGAAAGTGCTCGACACCAACGTGCTCGGCATGGCGTTTACGTTCCATCCGTTTATTGCGGCCATGAAGGCGCGCCGCCGGGGAACGCTGGTCGGCATCGCCAGCGTCGCCGGCGTGCGCGGGCTACCGGGGTCCGACGCCTATTGCGCGTCAAAGGCGGCCGCGATCGTGTACTGCGAAAGCCTGCGCGTCGAGATGGCGAGATACGGCGTCAAGGTCGTGACGATCTCGCCCGGTTTCATCCGCACCTTGATGACGAAGAAGAATCCTTATCAGATGCCATTCCTGATGGATGTCGATGCCTTTGCGGAACAGGCGGCCGACGCCATCATGGCCGGCGTGCGATACCGCACCATTCCATGGCAGATGGGCTGGATCACCGCACTGCTGCGGCTGCTGCCAAGGGGGCTGTTCGACCGAATCATGGCAAACCGCAAACAGAAACCGCGCGCCGCGGGTTCCCCCACAGTCTCCCGCTGAACATTGATGCCCGCGCATCGATGATCGATGCTGCTGACCACGCGCACCCGCCCGCCGACAAGGATGCGCGCATCGTCTCGCTGGTGCCGTCGATCACCGAGCTGTTGTTCGATCTGGGGCTCGGCGCACACGTCGTCGGCCGCACCGGCTTCTGCATTCATCCGCGCGATGCGGTGCGCGGTGTGCCGAAGGTCGGCGGCACCAAGGACGTCAGGCTCGACGCACTGCGCGCACTGCATCCGACCCACGTAATCGTCAACGTCGACGAGAACGAGCTCGCCACCGCCGAGGAGATTCGGCGGAGCGTGACGCACGTGATCGTGACGCACCCGAACGCGCCCGAAGATAACGCCGCGCTGTTCGAGCTGCTCGGCGGCATTTTCAACGCGCAGCAGCGCGCGGAGCAGTTGACGGCAGAGCTGCACCGCGAGCTTGTGGCATGCCGCGCAAAAAAGTGGCCACGCGAAACGGTGCTCTATCTGATCTGGAAGGCCCCGTGGATGACAATTGCCTCGGACACCTACATCGCCCGCACGCTCGCATGCGTTGGCTGGCATGTTGCGACAGAGATGGGCGGCTGGGCGGGCCCGACGCGCTACCCGGTGGTACCGAATCTAGAAGCAGCCGCAGGCGCGGTCGACCGTGTGCTGCTTTCATCGGAGCCGTTCAGGTTCCGCGAACCGCATGTGGCCGAACTGCAGCAGCAACTCAACATGCCGGTCGACTTGATCGACGGTGAGATGACAAGCTGGTACGGCAGCCGCGCAACTCAAGGGCTCGCGTACCTGCGCGAGTTTCGCGCAGCGCTATGCGCGTAACGCCGCAAACCCGAGTTCCAGATCGTCGATCAAGTCGTCCGCATCTTCGAGCCCGGCCGAGATGCGAAACAGGCGGCCTTCGTACGGGCACGGCGTGACGCTGCGCTCCGGATAGACCGGAATCATCAGGCTTTCGTAGCCGCCCCACGAATAGCCACGGCCGAAAAGTTCGACCGCATCGATCATCGCATTCAGACGGGTGACGCCGATTGCCGGCCGCAGCACGATGCCGAACAAGCCGGAGGCGCCGCTCATGTCGCGCTTCCATAATGCGTGACCCGGATCGTCAGGCAACGGCGGATACAACACCCGCTCGACCTCGGGTTGCGCCAGAAGCCATTCGATCAGCCGCTCTGCCGTAGCGCGGTGCTGCCGCAGCCGGGCGGCGAGCGAACGCAGTCCGCGCAAAGCGACATAGGCATCGTCCGGGCTGACCGCGACGCCGAAGTTGAACAACGTCTGGCGCATCGTCGGCCATGCAGCCTTGCTGCACGTGACGGTTCCCATCAGCATGTCCGAATGGCCGCAGATGTACTTGGTGGCCGCGTGCACGCTGACATCGACTCCGCACTTGAGCGGCTGAAAATAAAGCGGCGTCGCCCACGTGTTGTCGATGACCGTTGTCACTCCGCGCGCCCGCGCCAGCTCGGCAAGCAATGGCACGTCCTGCATCTCGAACGTCAGCGATCCGGGCGATTCAAGCCACAGCACGCGCGTGTTCGGGAGAAACTGCGCTTCGATCTCGCGTCCCGCCACCGGCGCATAGAAACTGCACTGCACGCCGTAGCGTGGCAGCATGTCGATGCAGAAGCGGCGCGTCGGGCCGTAGGTGGCATCCGACACCAGTACATGGTCGCCGGCACGCAGGTACGCCAGCATTGCCATCGTGCATGCCGCCAGCCCGGATGGCAGCGCCCAGCTCCGATGGCCGCCTTCGAGCTCGCTCAGCAATTCGAACAGCGCGTGATGCGTCGCTGTGCCGTACAACCCGTAGTTGACGGCGCCGGATTCGTCATTGCGATAGCGCCGCGAGCGCTCCTTCATGTCGGCGACGTTCGCATGCAGCACCGTCGAGCCGCGCACGATCGGCGGGTTGACGAAATCATGACCGGCGATCGCAGCCTTGCCGCCATGCGCCAGCGTGGTCTCGGAGCCCTTGCTTTTCGCCATCGTGAATCGGATCATTCGCCGTTTGCATGATTCTTGCATAGCGATCCCGCCAAGACATTGCCGCTACCTCTTTCATGAATCTCAGACGACACATGGTCCCGA
Organism: Burkholderiaceae bacterium; assembly: GCA_041751715.1. Taxonomy (GTDB): domain Bacteria; phylum Pseudomonadota; class Gammaproteobacteria; order Burkholderiales; family Burkholderiaceae_F; genus JACCZX01. The sequence goes on along the minus strand of JBGSWY010000102.1, from coordinate 1,057 downwards.
TCATCGCCACAGTCATGTTGACTGTGCTTGCGACGCTGGTTCTCCTGAACCTGCGCTCCGAAAAGAAGATCGACGTGCTGCCGACGCATCTGTATCCGGTGGCCGATCAGCAGTTTCTGCGCTCGATGAGCGTATTGCTCGGTCCACCGGTGATCGACGGCAATCGCGTCGAGACGCTGTTAAACGGCAATCGCATTTTTCCTTCGATGATGCAGGCGATTTCCGAGGCCAAGCAGACGATCAATTTCGAAACGTACATTTACTGGTCAGGGGAGATCGGCAAGCAATTTGCCGAAGCGCTGTCGGAGCGCGCGCGCGCCGGAGTCAAGGTCAACGTGCTGGTCGACTGGCTCGGCAGCCAGAAAATGGACGAGGAGTCGATCGAGGCGATGAAGCAGGCCGGGGTGGACTTTCGCCAGTATCGGCCGCTCCGCTGGTACAACCTGGGCCGTGTGAACAACCGCACGCACCGCAAGTTGCTGGTGGTCGACGGCCGCATCGGGTTTACCGGCGGCGTCGGAATTGCCGATGTTTGGACCGGCGACGCGCAAGACCCGGAGCACTGGCGCGACAATCATTACCGGATCGAAGGCCCCGCGGTCGCGCAGATGCAGGCCGCGTTCATGGACAACTGGACCAAGATCAGCGGCTCGGTACTGCATGGTGATTTGTATTTCCCGCCGCGGCAGAGCGTGGGGCCGATGTATGCGCAGGTGTTCCAGAGTTCGAGCGAGGGCGGCTCGGAGAGCATGCACCTGATGTACTTGCTGTCGATCGCGGCCGCAACGCAATCGATTGACCTGGCGATGGCGTACTTCGTGCCGGATGAAGTCACCAGCGAAGCGCTGGTCAGCGCAATGAAGCGTGGCGTGCGGGTACGGCTGATACTGCCCGGCCCGCATACGGACTCCGATTTTGTGCGCGGTGCGTCGCGCGCAAGCTGGGGACCGCTGCTGCAGGCGGGCGCGCTGATTCACGAATATCAGCCGACGATGTATCACGTGAAACTGCTCATCGTCGACGGTCTGTGGTCATCGGTCGGCTCGACCAATTTCGA